>CAZWVH010000029.1:0-35020 GCA_964636945.1 uncultured Caulobacterales bacterium
CGAGCTGATAAAACTCGCCCGGGCTGCGGTCGGCGCGCGCGTCCTCGTCGCGGAAACACGGCGCGATCTGGAAATAGCGGTCAAAGCCCGAGACCATGATCAGCTGTTTGAACTGCTGGGGCGCCTGGGGCAGGGCGTAAAACTGGCCAGGATGGAGGCGCGAGGGCACCAGAAAGTCGCGTGCGCCCTCTGGGCTGGAGGCGGTGAGGATCGGCGTTTGGTATTCCAGAAAGCCTTGCTCGACCATGCGCCGGCGAATGCTGGCGATCACTTGCGAGCGCAGCACGA
Source organism: uncultured Caulobacterales bacterium (assembly GCA_964636945.1). Classification (GTDB taxonomy): domain Bacteria; phylum Pseudomonadota; class Alphaproteobacteria; order Caulobacterales; family Maricaulaceae; genus CAZADA01. The sequence continues at coordinate 289 of CAZWVH010000029.1, forward strand.
TATTTTTGTGCAGGGTATCTCGGCGCAGATCCAAGAACCGGTAGGACAGGCGCGTTTCCTCGGGATAGTCCAGCTCGCCAAACACCGGCAGCGGCAGCTCGTCGGCCTGGCCCAACACGTCCAGGGCGGAGATATGCACCTCCACCTCACCGGTGGCCAGGTTGGGATTGATCAAATCGTCGGCGCGCGCCTTCACCTCGCCGTCAATACGGATCACCCATTCAGAGCGCACTTTCTCGGCTTGCGCGAACAGGGGATTGTCCGGCTCGATCACCACTTGCGTGACGCCATAATGGTCGCGCAAATCGATGAAGATGATCCCGCCATGGTCGCGCACGCGATGGGCCCAGCCCGACAGGCGGACGGTTTCGCCGACATGTGTCTTGGTCAGTTCGCCACAGGTGTGGCTGCGATAGGCGTGCATGGCCGGAACTCGTTTTGCTGCGATGCGATGAGAAACAGATGAGCGCGGACATCGCCGCGTCCCGGCGCGAATGTCAAGAGATGACGCCATGGGGGTGGTGGGTGTGGGGAAAGCCTGGGTTGACGCGCGGTGCTTTACACGCTATGCGTGTTGCGGGTGATGGGGACGACTGAGTGTCGACCAGCTCAGGGCGATCGAGGCCTGAGCGGTTCAGGTCGACGATATTTTTTCTCGTTGAGTGGATCGGGACAACGCCGCCCCAGTCTTTGAGCCGTTGGGCTGAGCGTTGCGCGGAGCGCCGTCCCGATCGCCGTGCTAGGCCCCTCAACCTGCGCCAGCGGAGTGGGGCAGGTTACGTTGACGCGGTTCGCGTGTTCGACATTGCGCTGCCGGCCTGAACCGAAAACACTCTTCTTTTGAGTGAGGGACCAGACAGGGCGGGTCATCCCCTCCAACTTCTGAGCAATTGCAACACGTTTTACCGCAACTGCTCACTCGAATTCGCGTTGACAGGCGTCCATAGCGAGGGGACACTTCACTTGATTCAGGGGGCGGTCATGATGAGATTTGGTGTCACTTTGCGGGTGAGAATTGGGGCGGTGATAGCGTTCACGGTCACGCTCACAGTGGCGCTCATGGGCGTGCTCGCCGTGAGCGCTGCGGCCGATGACGAGTGGGAATTGTCCAAGCTCGAGATCGACGCCGTAATGGTCGCCATCGATACCAGCGACAGCGAGTTTCATGTGATTTACGAACAGTATGTGGAAACCGCCACTGCGGCCTTTTTCTTCGGCGCCATTGGCGCGGCGGTGAACTCTGCGCAAAACCAATCCCAGGACGAAACGCTCGCCGCGCCCTATGTCGATGCGGTCAGCGCAATCGATTTTGAGCAGCATTTGCGTGCGGGCGCTGAGAAGGGCTTTGCACGCAGCGATGAGATCAGTCTCATCGATGATGAGGCGGCGGCCGATCTGCGCCTGACCATGCATGTCGAAAAATGGGGCCTGATGCGGGTGTCGAGCAATTCCACCGAGCTCAAACCGTTTCTCAATTTGCGCCTTGAGGCTCACGCCAAGGACGATCGCGATCGCTGGAGCGAGGTGGGCTCCATGCGCGTGCACCGCACCGCGCGCAATACCGCCAACATTTCCGACATTACGCCAGAACAACTGGTCGACGACCTCGCGCAGCTCACCGAGCGAACGGGGCAACGGGCAGCCTTTGAAGTGGTTTATCACTAGGCAATATCAGGGGGACCACCATGCTTAGACTTGTGACAGTGATTTGCGCGGGCGCGTTGATGTGTGCTTGCGCCTTTGGCGATACGCCGATCGAGATTGTTTACGATGAGACCACCGCTCGTGACGGCGTGATCGCCGAAACAGAGTCGTTGGCGTTCTATATTTCTGAAGTGACCGACGGCCGCTCAGCTGACGACATTGACGCGGTGGGCGTAAACAAGGACGAGGAGCTCGCCCCGGTTTTGGTCGGCTATAAGCGCAATGGCTATGGCCAGAAAACCGGGAATGTGATCGCCGCCCAACCCATCACCGATCTGGTTGAGGCCGCGTTCGAAACCGCCATCGTCGCCAATGGCCACAGCGTGTCGACCACCGCTGAGGGTGCGGATGCGGGCCTGGCCATTGATGTGAAAAAATTCTGGTTCGACGCCAAAACCGGCTTTTGGACAGTGGAGTTTTTCGGCGATGTCCAATTCGGTCTGGCGCTATCCGACCTCGGCACCGGCGAAACCGTGTTTGAAGGCGAGTTTTCCGGCTACCACTCGGAACGCTCCGGCGGCGGGTTGAGCGGCACGTGGGGCCGCATCATGTCCACCGCGTTTGAAGACGCCATGCGCGAAATCACCTTGTCGTTGGATTTGGCCGAAGCGCTTGAAGACATTGCGGCGAACGATGCGTCGATGATGGATGTGGATGCCGGAGGGGATGGTGAAGCGGGTGAAGCCCTGGGAATCGTCACGGGCAATACACGCTAACCTCTGACAACGGTCGTTGGCGGGCAGCGCTGCGCTTTTGTCCACCCACGGCCCCTCGCTTTCCGCTCGGGCGCGGAGGCTCGACAGTGGGAAACGAGGGGTGGTTTCGCAGTCGAGACAATGGCGCAGCTTTTTGGTGGGCACAACGCTGCGCTTTTGCCCACCCTAGCGCCTGATTGTGCACGGCATGACCACGAACATCAGTAGCCGAAGCGCGCCAAACTACCCCTCAAGCGCCTCGCGCTTCATTTCCAGCTCCAGCCATTGGTCTTCGGCGGCGCCAAGCGCGGCTTGAGCGTCCGCGAGCGCGGTGGAGGTCTGTGCAAAGGCGTCGGGATCGCGTGTGAACAGGTTAGGATCGGCGAGTTTGGCCTCAAGCGCGGCGATTTCGGCTGTCAGGTCATCCATCTTTCGCGGCAATGTTTCGAGCGCGTATTTGTCCTTGTAGGAAAGCTTGGCCGCCTTGGCGCTCGGGCTAGCGGCTGAGGCGCCCGCCGATGTCTCACGCGATATCGCGCCCTTGGCCTCGCCGGATTGCGCCTTCTTGCCTCCAGGCATTGCGCCGCGCTGGGCCAGCATATCGGTGTAGCCGCCGGCGTATTCTGTCCACACGCCATGGTCTGCCTCGGGGTCAGTGATAATCACGCTGGTGACGATGCGGTCGAGGAAATCGCGGTCATGGCTGACCAACAGCACCGTGCCCGCATAGCCCGCCAGGGTGTCTTCTAAGAGATCCAACGTCTCCAAATCCAGGTCATTGGTGGGTTCGTCCAGCACCAACAGGTTGGAGGGCTTCGCCAGCGCGATGGCCAGCGCCAGCCGGCCGCGCTCGCCGCCAGACAGAGCGCTCACCGGGGATCGGGCCTGTTCGGGCAGGAACAAGAAGTCTTTCAGATAACCCATGACATGGCGTTGTTGGCCGCCGACCATAATCATGTCGCCGCGCCCGCCGGTGAGGGCGTCGATCAGCGTGTCCTCGGGCTTGAGACTGGCGCGTTGCTGGTCAAGCGTGACCATCTCCAAATTGGTTCCCAGCCGCACCCGGCCTTGGTCGGGCTCAAGCGTCCCCGTGAGCAGGCGCAACAGGGTGGTCTTGCCTGCGCCATTGGGTCCGACCACCCCGACCCGGTCGCCGCGCAGCACCTTGATCGAGAAATCGCGCACAATCTCACGATCATCATACGCCTTTGAAACGCTCTCTGCCTCCATCACCAGCTTACCCGACGCCGCGCCCTCACTGGCGGCCAGCTTGGCGGCGCCGGGTGCTGAACGCGCCTCGCGCCGGCGTTGACGCAGCGCGGCCAGTTCGGCCATCCGGCGTACATTGCGTTTGCGCCGGGCGGTGACGCCATAGCGCACCCAGTCTTCCTCGGCGGCGATTTTGCGGTCGAGCTTGTGGGCCTCGGCGGCCTCTTCCTCCAACACTTTATCACGCCAGGCTTCGAAGTGGGCAAAGCCCTGGTCGAGATTGCGCGAGCGCCCGCGGTCGATCCACACCGTACGCCGGCTGAGCGCGGACAGGAATGCGCGGTCGTGGCTGATCAACACCAGGGCGGCGCGCGAGCGGGCGAGGGCGGACTCCAGCCAGGCGATGGCGGTGATGTCGAGATGGTTGGTGGGCTCGTCGAGCAACAGCACGTCAGGATCGGACGCCAGCACCCGCGCCAACGCCGCCCGCCGGCCTTCTCCGCCAGAGAGGGTCTGTGGTGTTTCGTCCCCGTTCAGTCCCACATCCAACAGTCGCAGCGTGGCGTTGTGCGGATCATCGGTGGGTGAAAGGCCGGCTTCGACATAGGCGCGGGTGGTGGCGTAGCCGGTAAAGTCCGGCTCTTGTTCCAGATAGCGGACGGTGACGCCGGGTTTGACGAACCGGTCGCCCCGATCGGGCTCCACAAGCCCGGCCGCGATCTTCAAGAGCGTGGACTTGCCAGAGCCGTTGCGCCCCACCAGGCATACCCGGTCGCGCTCAAACACGAACAGGTCTGCGCCCTCAAACAGCGGTGTCCCGCCAAAGGTGAGGTGAATGTCTTGCAGCGAAAGGAGGGGTGCGGCGGCCATGGGCGTCGTGTGCTATGCGATTGTGTCGTTGAAAGGTTCGGCGACGACCTGATGATCGTCCTCAAACACAATATAGCCCGGGCGATCCGTTTTCACGACGGTCACTGCGTAGCCGCAGAGTTCGAGCAACGTGCTGAGGGCGTAGGCGCGTTGAATACACTCGCGCGCCTCGGGTTTAAACCAAGATATGCCTTTGGTTTTCCTCCGATAGAAACCCTTCGACGTCGTCCGATTGAATCGTTCCGGTTGTTTAAGATTGGTCTCATACCAGTCCAATAGCTCACGGATGCCGCGCACCACAGTCGCATCGGCCTCCGGATCCCGACACACCTGATAGGCCGCCGCAAAAAACCCGTCACGTCGACCGGTCGCCTCGTTGAGTCGTGCCAACACAAATCGTAAGAACATATCGGGGGCTAATAATCCCGCCGCCAGCGTACGTCCACCGAGGCGCCGGGGCCGCGGCCAACGCGTGAAATGATCTCCAGCAATCGCGTGATCCGCCACTGGATCTCCGCATCGGTCTCGCCGGTCGGACTGGTGGCCACTTCCACATAAACGTCTTCGTTGAGATAAACCCCGCCGGCCACAACGGTCTCGCCCTCTTCGCTTTGGCGCACCGCGAGCCTGTCTAAGCCAATAGTGGTGCGGAACTGATCCACAACACCGGGCCCTCCGCCTTGCGATAGCCGATAGAGCGTCTCGGCCAACTGGGCGGCCTCAAGCGGGGAGAGGCGCGACGTGGACCGCGAGAACAAGAGCCGTGACAAGATTTCGTCGTCGGGCAAGGACGGCGTGCTGGACAGTGCGAATGTCGGGTCGGACACGGTGCCGGAAATGGTGACGCGGGCGGTCAGATCGCTGGTTTCGCGCACGGCGACCACGTCGATTTGGCCTTCCTCCACGTCTCCATTGAAGCGCACTTCGGCGCGTTCAAGTTCAAAGCGCTGGCCTACGAAGTTCAGCTCGCCGCGCACCACGCTGGCTTCCCCGTTCAGGCGGGGATCATTGGCGCGCCCAGACGCGTCAACGTCGCCTTGCCATTCTGTTTCTAGACCATATCCGCGGAAAAATACCTGCTGGTCGGCGCGCACTTTCACATTCAAGCGCAATTCTGGGGGCGCTTGCGAGTAGGTTTGCGGTTTGGGCAGTGTGTCTGGCCGATTGACTTCAGTGACCGCCAATGTGGCTGGACGTCTGCGCCCGGCGGCTTCGGGCGGACTGAGCTCTGCTTCATTGATCAGAATGTCGCCATTCACCGTCGTGCGATCGGGCGTGCGCAGCAACTCGACATCGCCTGACGCCCTCACATCCGCATACGCGAGGTTGACGGCGTTCAACTGGTCAAAATTGAACTCCAATTCACCGCGTCGTTCTGCAAACATATATCGTCCGCGACCGTCGACCACGCCGCCGTCACGCCCCTGAGCCTGAAACTCATCCAGGATAACCGATCCATTGCGCAAATCGGCGCTCGCAGAAATTTGTTCGAGTAAGAGTCCGCTGCGGGCGTCTTCGATATAGCCATTGTTCCATGACACGGATCCCGATGTCGAAGGGGCGGCGAGCGAACCGGACGCAGAGGCGTCGAGGCGTATTTCGCCTGAAAGGGCAATGGAGTCCGATCCAAACACCGACCACAGCTGTCCCACATCGCCGCGCGCTTGCGCCGACGCAGAGAGCGGCGAGTTGGTTTGAATTGAAAGGCGAGGTGGCCAAGCATCGGCGTTGGCGCCGAAAGAAAATTGACCCTGGGCGTTAAACCGTGCGCTACTCGACGCACTTGCTTGTGCAGCAAGCGTCTGCGCCGACAATTGCGCATCGAGCACGACGTCCAAACCAGCGTCGCTGTCTCCTTCCAACCCCAAATTGCGGGCAGTTACGCTGATCGGTCCTGTCAGGGCGTCCTGCCCGGACAGCTGAACACTGGCGTCGATGGCCCCAGCTATAGGCTCGCGTCCGAGCAGGGCGGCGATCAGTGCGGCGGGAATGGCATTGGCCGTGAGATTAAGCTGTGTGCTCCCGCCTTCGCGCACCAATGCGGTGGAGATCGTTTCCCCATTTTCTCCCGCCAGCCCGCCATTGATGCGAAGGTCACCATTGGCATAGCTGGCCCGCAGCGGCTCCGTGGCGCTTAACCTCTGGCGACGCACGCGAATTTCTGGCGACAGCGTGAGCACCATTGCGCCTTGTGAACGCGCCAGAGTGCCGTCGGCGGAAATCTGCACGGGTTCAGGCGTAGCGGCGGTCACATCCGCGGACAGTGTCAAATTGTCCAGGGGCCCGCGAACCGATGCCTGCCCGGACGCCAATTGCAGCGTTTCAGTGAGTTTAAGATCAGCGAACTGCGCATTGGCCACCACAGTTTGGCCGGCTTCTGATGGCGTCAGCGAAACATTGACGATGGCTTCATCGGCGCCATAGCGGCCGTTCAGTTGAGCGCGTACGGCGCCATTAGAGCGGCGCACGTCGCCGGTTATCTGCGCTTGCCGCCCATTGATCGAGATATTGTTGGCGCGGACTTCTTGGCCGCTGAACGCGATGGCGGCCGAGGCCGTGAGCGCATCATCGGGCCCGAGCAAAATCCGAGCGTTCACCGGTCCAGCGAGACCGCCATCGCGTGGCGAGAACTGGGCGGACACTTCGGTTTGTTCCGTCGACACGCCATACCCCGAAAGCGCGTCGGCGTTTGCCTGCAACGCGATTATTGGAGCTGAGAGTTGTCCAGACAATGTGATGGAGCCCGAAGCGCGTTGCGCTTGAACGGAGCTCACATCAAAGCCCTCCGGTGTGAGCAAGGTAAAGCGCAGTTGGTCCTCTTCACTCCCACCCAGTGCGCCATTGCCGTCCACACTGATACCTTGGCCAGTGAGGGTCGCCGTCCGCACGGTGAGCACTTCGCGCGTGGCCGTAGCGTCAATCGCCAAGCTCACATCGGGGCCCAATAACGAGTCCAATGCGGGATCGGCATAGTCGGCATTGGACGTCTGACCTTCTGCTGTGACCTCCAACGCTTCGAGCGCGCCATTGGCGTTGAGCGCAATCTGAGCGCTGCCGCCGTTAAGCCCTGGGAGCATGGATAAATCGGTCAATAGGGCGGAGCCTTCGACACGCACGCTTTCCTCGGGTTCGTAACGTCCCTCTAGCGAAATCTCTCCAGCAGCGGCATCGAACGTAAAGTCTTCCAGCAAGACTGACCGATCAGCGAGGTTGTATTCCGTGGTCAGACGCATACGGGGCGCATCGCCCATAAACACGTCTCGCCATGCTTCTCCGGTCGCATTTTCTGCGGTGAGATCCGTTTCAATGCGAAGCGCGCGTCGTCGTGAGCGTGACGCGGTAAAGGGCCCAATCAATGCATCAGCAGAAACGCCGGCTCCTTGTGGCTCGACGATTCGCATCTCGCCATTGAAGCCGAGTTTGGGTTCGAAAACCGCCTCTCCCTCCAGCTCGACCACTCCTGCGGAGGCCGGTATCCCGCGAGCCTCGAGCAGTGAGGCCATATTGTTGAGTGAGGCAGTGATTGAGAGCGGAGCATCGGGCGCCAATGTGCGCCGTGGCAGCGTGCCCCGTACCCGCATCGTAAAGGCGTCAGACTGAGCGCGTGCGCGCAATCTGCGTCGGTCCGCCCTCGGACTCAGATCGCCGCTCAGCGTCACTTCGTCACCGATGATCTGCGCCAACGCATCGCCGCCAAATGGTCGGGTGAGCAAGCGCGCTTCGCCTTGCCACTGTGATTCTTCGACCAACAGATCAACGGAGAGCGCTTGTTCACCGTCAATGGCGCCAATGGCGTTGAGATTGCCCTCGCCGCCGGCAAACTGAAGTGCGGCTTCCAAATTGACGTTGCGATCATCCATCCGCAAGAGTGCGGCAAACGGCCCACCGGCCGAGGCGTTCAATCGCAATTCGCTGTCCAAGCGCGACTCAAAGCGCTCGAACGTCACCTCAAGACGATCGCCATCCACGTCGCGACGCTCAACGAGCAAGTCCGCCACGCGGCGCTCGCCCTCCAAATTCCAACCGCCGCTCACCAAAAGTGTGGCTGGAACGCCCAGCACGGCTTGATCAAGTGTGACCACATCAGCGCGGAAGCGGTCGACCACAAGCGAAGGAGCGCCAACGCCGTTCGATGACTCATCGTCAGTGTCCGTGGCGGGTCGGATGGGTTGGCGATGAACAGCAATCGCGTCTGCGCGCACCGCATTGATGCGCAAACGGCCAATTGCCAACCGAGAAGGCTTCCAATCCACACTGAGGCCGTCGATTTCCAGCCAAACTCCGTCCTGATCGGATATGGCGAGGTGAGCAATGCGAAACCGTGACCAAATATCGCCCTCAAGTCCTTCAAGGCGAGTGACCGTCGAGCCAGCAGCGCCTCGTCCCAACACCAAAGATTCGATGCCGCTGCGCCCCATCGGCAACAAAGGGACAAAACGCAAGACTGCGGCCATGATCGCAACAATGACCATCAGGACCAGGAGACCGATCCCCAATCGTCTGAGCAAGCGGACTTGCCAGGACGGAGGCGGGGGCGGCGCGCTCAAAACGCATGACCTATGGAAATATAGACTTGGTAGTCTGGTTCACCTTCGCGCTGATCGAGCGGTGTGGCCACATCAAGTCGCAATGGGCCGAATGTGGTGTAATAGCGAAGACCCACACCGACACCGGTCCGCAAATCCGTAAACTGGGGCGAAGCTTCAACGGCCGCAGCGCCAGTATCGGCAAACGCGACCCCGCCAAACCGTTCAGTGGCGCGGATGCGCGCTTCCAGTGACATTTCCACAATGGACCGGCCGCCCGATAGGGCGCCGTTGGCGTCGCGCGGGCTGAGACTTTGATAGTCGAACCCCCGCACTGATCCGCCGCCGCCGGCGAAGTACCGGTCTGGAGAGGGGATGCCTTGAAGGGAGGCTCCGGCGATTCCGCCAGCACGCAGGCGACCTGCAAGAACCAAGCGCTCCGTACCCACGGGCAGATAACCACTGACGGTGGATTCAAACGCTGTGAAGCCGATGGTGTCATCGCCAAAACCAATTTCGGGTCTGGACTCAATGCGCGCGCGAACGCCTCGCCTGGGGTCAAGCAGGGAATCGGTTCCGTCCCAGGCCACGGCGGCCGTGGCTTGCAGGACTGTCAATTCTTGGTTGTCGCGCTCTGCGTCATCAATGGTATCGAGCGCCACTTGGCCGCCCAGCCCCACTTGCCATCGTTCGCTGACATTTTGGACAGCGTCCGCTTGAACCTGATAGGCTGACCGATCGAACGCGTCGGTGTTTTCTCTGACATAGCCGGTCGAAAGGGTGAGCACGCGACGGGCGCGCCGCCACGCCGGCCGGCGTAAGGAGGCTGTAATGAAGCTCTCCACCGATTGAATGCGCCCATCGATGGAGAGGGTTTCCGCGCCCCCATAGGCGTTGCGTTTGCTCCATCCGCCGGTGACGCCAAATCCTTCGCTGTTATTGTAGGTGGCGCCCAGTGTCAGCGAACGCTGGGGGCGATCGTCGAGATTGACATGAACTGCACTCAGGCCATTTGGGTCAGTCTCGCCCAGCGCCACTGACACAGAAGAAAACGCTCCGGTATCGCGCAGTCGTTTGGAAAAGGTGGAGAGCTGTTCAGGGGTGTAGGTGTCGCCGACCGTGTAGGGCTTGATCCGATTGAGGAAATCCTGCTTCACGGGTCGCTCGCCAATGGGTGCGGGCGCGCCCAAAGTGACGCGAGAACCCGGTTCGTACCGAAATGTGATGAGCATAAGTGATGTTGCATGATCGACGACGATATCGGGATCAAGCACTTGAGTATCCGCGTATCCGAGCGCGGACAACGTGCGGCGGCCACGCGTTTGCGCGTCGAGAACATCTTGCGCCCGCGCGCGCACTCCCTGGCTCAGCGCAATGGACTCGCGCACAGCCTGCACGTCCTCCGTGTCCAACCCGTCAGCTTCAAAAACAACTGATCCGAAGAGAAAAGGGGGGCCCTTGTCGACGGTGATCTGCGCACGCGGCACATCGCCCGGCGCCACGTGCGGACGCACATCCGCACCATAGTACCCCTCTGAGTGCAACAACTCAGTCGCTTGAATGGCGGCCAAACGCGCATTGCGCCGCGCTCCGATCCTCGAAGTCGGTGGAGTGTCTACCACAGATAGCGCACTGCGAATCTGTTCAAGAATGGGATCCGTTTCCGGCACCCCGATAATCTCGGCCAGCGGCTCTTCCGCTCGCGCCTCCAACGCAGACGCAAAGAGGACAAGGCCAACTGCCGCAATGATAGATCGCAATACAGTCAACATGCGTGTCATCATAACATTGGGTCTAATCTTGAGCCCTTAAGCGCATGTTTACATCCGACAACAAAAGTGCCGGATCGGGGCATATTGCTTGAAGAAAACAACAATTGGGGCGGCGATCGCATATCGATCGCATCGCGGCGGCCTTCTTCCTGTGTCAGATTGAACCCATCTGACGGCGTCTGCCCAAGCCAAAACTATTGATAATCTCTAGTTTTGCCGCCATCGCGCTTCGTAGTCCCGGTCTCTGACAAGAGGCGCAAATCCCTGACCCACAAAGAAGTATAGGTCGCGCTGGCCCGCCACGCCCAACGATATCGACTCTACGCCCAGTGGCGTCAAACTCCCAAAATCCGCGGCAATTCTCGCATGTTCCTCTTCGCGAACGCTGACAATGAGCACAGGCTCGCCATCACTTTCGATAAGGGGTGCGCGTTGTTCGGCGTGGCTTTTCGCGTCGGCATATCTGAGCCACATCCGCAATGGCAGTGGGTCATTAGGATGAGAGCGCGCGCGATAGTACTCCACATCGTGAAACACAAGGCGATTGTCGACGGCGACGGCGGAAAATGGGACGCCGTCAAAACCGGCATCAAAGCGTTCAATCACGGCGTCGGTGGTGGCGCGCCATCCGCGAGCGCGTTTGAAGGCTTCGCCTGCACAATCATCGGTCGCGGGCATGCACATGCGGTCGGCCAAGTGTGGGGATATGGCTGCGACCGATAAGATCGCTCCCCCGGCAACATTGATCGCAACGCCCAGGGCAAACAAACCGAAAAAGACAATCTTGGCGGCGCTAGACATCATCGGTGGAAGCCCCCAATCGCGACTCCATCGGCTGAGCAGTGACCGTGCGCCGCCTGATCCGAAGACCCACCCCGTGAGCAACAAGGTTCCGCCCACATACGCGACTGCAGCCCAGTTGCCGTGAGCGCGACTGATGAATGCTTGAATGGAAACAATTAACAGCGGTGGAATCGTGAATGCGGCAAAATACAACAGCCTGCGTCGAGCCGGAGTTTCCAACGTGAAGATGAGTGCTATCGCCGCGAGCAGATAGACCAGAGTGATGGGGCCAAACACCACCAATTGATCTTCCCAGAACTCCGTGAGTTTGTGGGGTCGAAACAGCGGCCCGCCCCAATTGGCGTTGTCAGCGGTATGCCCCACGGTTTCATAGCCATTGGCGGCATTCCAAGCCAAATTTGGGGCAATGATCACAATTGCGATGAGCGCTGCGAGACCGCCAGCGCGACCCAGCAGCGCCCGGCGTGTGGCGGCGTCAAATAATGCGACAAGCCCCATTCCGATCAAAAAATAGAACATGGCGTATTTCGCCAGGACGCCGAGGCCAATCGACACTCCCAATGCGGCCGCCCAGATCAATCTTTGGGACGTGCGCAGTCGATTGAGCGAAAACATCCCACCACTGACGAAAGTGAGGAGAAGGGCGTCGGTGGATATCACGCCGGACGACAGGCTCACTGCGGGCATCAGCAGGTAAAGCGCTCCCGCGATTATTCCCACGCGTTCATTGTAGAGATCACGGCCCAAGAGGCTGATAAACAAGGCGGTAAAGCCATGCATGATAGGAGCGGCGAGGCGAATAGCCCATTCAGCATCGCCAAAAATCCCGGTGGTCAGGCTGATCATCCAAGCGATCAGGGGGGGCTTGGAATAATACCCCCAATCAAGCTGGCGGGACCATGACCAGTATTGCGCTTCGTCACCGTGAAGCTCCACGGGAGAAAGGATCAGGCCCACAATGCGCGCCAAAACCAACATCGCCAGCACGCCCAATCCCAGTCGCCAAAGACCGGAGCGCGCCGTTTCATTGTCTACGGCCATATCACTCTCCCCGTGGCCGTCGCTTAGCACGCGTAATCGCGGTCCCCAAGCCGCGTATGGCGGCTTTTGCGTCGCAGACGAAACTTTGTGCAGCCGATGAGTAATACGTGCGCAAAAACCGCTTGCAAGGGGGGGCGCTATTTGAAACAAGCCCGGCCTGATTGAATGAAATCACACGGACTGGAGTCCGTGCCTTTGACTTGGAGAAGCGCATGAAACTCGCAACCCAAGTCCGCCCCGATATCGAAGAGGGGGCGGACCTCGAACAGGGGCTCGCCGCGTTGGAGACACCATCTGACGCGGCGAAAAACACCGAAACATCAGCTCGGTTGGATTACTTTATCAAGGAGGACGGACAGGTTTTCGCCGGCCGCCACCTTTTAGTCGACCTGTTTGATGCGTCCAATCTCGACCAGCTCGAGTTTATTGAGAACACGTTGGTTGCGGCTGCTGAAGCGGCCGGAGCAACCGTGCTGAATACCGACTTTCACCATTTTCAACCCAATGGCGGCGTGTCCGGCGTGGTGGTGCTGTCGGAAAGCCATATCTCCATCCACACCTGGCCGGAAGCCAACTTCGCCGCAGTGGACATGTTCATGTGCGGCGCATGCAATCCGCACGATTCGGTGCCCACGCTCGTGGAGGCGTTCGCGCCAGGGCGCACCGATGTCCAGGAAATTCGACGTGGCCGCATGCCCCGCCACATGGGGGATGCGGGAACTCGGAAGACGGCGTCGTCATTTCTCTACGCCGCAGAATGACAGATTGCAGAATGACAGATTGATGTGCGCGCTCCGGGTGGCTCTTGGCCCGCCAGGGGCGCTAAACACCGGTTTGCCGACTCACGCATCGATCACGTCAAGCTCCAACGAGCGCGCAGCAATGACCGCTTGCGTGCGCGTACGCACGCCAAGTTTGCGAAAAATGGCCGTCACGTGGGCTTTCACAGTGGCCTCGGAAATTTGCATCTCATAGGCAATTTGTTTGTTGAGTCGCCCATCCATCAGCCCGATCAGCACTTGACGCTGCGCGGGCGTGAGCTTGGCGCATGTCCGATTGTCATCACCAATCGCGCTATGGCCGTTGGGTGCTGGGTCATCGGCCGGCGCGCAACACAGCGCGGTCTGGACGTATTGACTGACTTCTTCGATCGTCGCGGCCCGACTGACGCCCATCGCCCCGAACATGCTCACTGCTTCTTGGCTCGGCTCACATGATGGAGACAGCAGTGCCAACACGTGGGCGCATTGCACCGATTCGGCCATCAATTTGAGGACCGTCTGAGGTTCTGCATCGGCCAAGCACATGCTCACGACAGCGAGTTCGACCGGACCGTGTTGCTTCAGAAGGGTTGGCACAGTGCTCAGATCATCGGCGCATAGCACTTGCGCGTTTGGATGAGCACGAATGACAGCCTTGATCACACCTTCGCGGAAAAGGGGTTGGTCTTCGACAATGAGGATGCGAACGCCGAGCATCGTTTTCATGGGGCAGATAAGAATTGAATTTTGAGTCAAAGGCAATTGTGCATTGCAACAAAGAATAGCGAACTCAGACACCGAGTATTATATTGCATTGCAGCAAAAACAATCACTCAATCCTTGTGTCGATTGGTGCTCAAGTACCTGCACGGTAGCCCAATATCCGGCCGATTTAATTTGAGATATAAAATAGAATTGTGGCCAATATATACTAACAAAAGCATCAATATTTCAGTAAATGCGTACTGTCATAAAGAGTTCACACGCATTCATAAAAGTTTCTTCGAACTGTCGTCTGACTGTCGTTTTCAAAAGTTAACGACGAGCTACCTGCTTACAGGCCGCGGCGCGGGTGGCGCAGCGGGTGAAGATTTGGGGGTACCAAAGATGATGAACCGTTTCCTTCTCGGGGGAGCCGCCTCGGCGCTCGCCATCGTTTGCGCGTTTGAAGCGCAAGCCCAAGACACGTCAGCGCAAATCCGCGGTGTTGTGACAGGCGCTAACGGCCAGCCAATCGGCGGCGCGCGCGTGCAGATTATTCACTTGCCCACCGGCACCAGCTCGACTGTCACGACGAGCTCGAATGGTGTGTACTTCGACAGCGGTTTGCGCGTGGGCGGGCCATACAGCATCGTCGTCGGCGCCGATGGCTACCAAATGGAGACATTGGACGGCTTGCGTCTTTCTCCGGTGGGCACCGAGACCTTCAATGTGAACCTCGCGGCGTTAGCCGAGACCGACACCATCACAGTTGTTGGTCGTACGATCGGCCGCCAAGACCTGAACAACGGTGTGGGATCATCATTCACCGCCGCGGACCTGGCCAACCAACCGAACGCTGACCGGACCTTGGAAGGTTTGTTGCAGCGCGACCCGCTCGCCAACGTTTCAGGAGATGGCGCCATCTCAATCGGCGGGTTCAATCCGCGCTTCACATCACTGGCCATCGACGGTTCGCTGCAAAGTGACGATTTTGGTCTCAGCAATCGTTTCCAAGCGTCTCTGCGGCCGCCAGTTTCACTCGACGCAATCGAGAGCATTTCGGTCGTCGCCAGCGACTATTCGGTCATCAACAGCGGCTTTCGGGGCGGCCTGGTCAACATCACGACCAAATCGGGCACCAACGAATTTGACGGAACGATCTCTTATTATCGTTCAGGCGACGACTACCTCGGTAACACCACGGATGGCGAGCTTGTCTCGTTCGCGCCGTTCACCGAAGAAGAGCTGGGCTTCACCCTCGGTGGCCCAATCATCAAGGACAAGCTGTTTTTCTTCGTCAGCTATGAAGATTTTGAAACCGAGGACCCCTTCGATTTCATTGACGCCGACGCTGACGACGGCATCGACGCTAGCTTCTTCAGCGAGTTGAATTCAGTCGTTCAAGACGTCTATGGAATTGACCTCCAGGGTCGTGATCAGACCGGCAATGCGCCGTTCACCAGTGAACGGATCACCGCAAAGCTTGATTGGAACATCACCGATGATCACCGCGCGGCGGTCAGCTATCAGCGCGTTCGTGAAGACGAGCTGACCAGCATCGGCCAGTCAGAGTTCCGCAGCGCTTATTACAACGCGCCACAAGAACTCGACGCTTACAACTTTGAGATCTTCTCAAACTGGACGCCGCAGCTTTCGACCGAGTTTCGCGTGAACTATAAAGAGTTCTTCCGTGGTCAGGACTGCTTGGCGGGAACGGATGTTGGCGAATTGCGCTTCCGGTTCACCGAAGATGAACTGGTCGGCACGCAATTTGAGGGCTTGCTGGACGACGGCAACCCCAACAGCAATGTGGAGTACACATTCATCGGCGGGTGCGACCGGTTCCGTCACGCCAACTCATTTGAAGATGAGCGTCTGCAATTCTTCGGCAAGGCTGACTATGTGTTTGGCGACCACGTCTTGTCGGTGGGCGGCAGCTACGAAAACTACACCTTGTTCAATCTATTCGTCGAGCGGAGCTTGGGTCGTTACACCTTCAATAGCCCGGCCGAATTGAATGATGGGACGGCGTTTGTTGAGTATCGCAACGCCTTATCAAACGACGCCAATGACGCTGCTGCGGCTTGGGAATATGACTTGTTCTCGGCCTTCGTTCAGGACGAGTGGCAAATTCTCTCGAACCTGTCGGTCAACGCGGGCTTCCGTTATGAGCGCTTTATCCAAGACGATGAAACGCCAGTGCGCCCTGATTTCGAAGATCAGTTTGGCTTCTCCTCGGTAAATAGCTTGGATGGTCTGGATATCTTCCAGCCTCGTGTTGGTTTCCGTTACGAGCCATTTGACCGCACAATCGTTTCAGGCGGTTTCGGCTTGTTCTCGGGCGGCAATCCGCAGGTTTGGATTTCGAACGCCTACCAGCCGCGCGCCTTTTTCGCATCGGGCGAGTTTGACAATGTGGACCCCACCCAAGTGCCTCAAGCGCTGTTGGCTGAAGTTGGCGCCGGCGGCGGCTCTGACTTTGTTGATTTGATCTCAGATGATTTTGAGATCCCTTCAGATTGGAAGGCCAGCGTCCGTTTGGATCAGTCGTTTGACCTCGAATATGACTTCCTACCGTTCGGATTGGGCACCGATTATCGGTTCACGACGCAACTGCTCTACAGCCAGGTGAACAACGGATTCCGTTGGGAGAACATTGCCCAAACCCAAGACCCCGACGCTTTGCCAACCGGCGTGGCGCCAGACGGTCGTCCGATTTACGCCGACCTTCAGGCCTTGGGCATCAACAATGCGACGGCGTTGACGAACTCCGACGACGGCGAGAGCTTGGCGTTCACCGTCGGCTTGGCCAAGGAGTATGAGGCTGGCTTTGGTTTTGACGCTTCCTACGCCTATCAAGATGTTGAGCAAGTGACCGAGGGCACATCGTCTCGCGGCATCTCCTCTTGGCGCGGCATCGCGGATGTGGATCCAAACAATCCGAGCGCGAAAACATCACCGTTCCAGGTGGAGCACGCGTTTAAGGTCAATCTGTCCTATGAGACGGACTTATTCGGTGATTTGCGAAGCCGCTTTGACGTCTTTGGTTTGATCCAGTCCGGCGATCCGTTTGGTTACTACTTTAACGTCAGCAGCGGAAACTCATTGTTTGGTCGCGCCGGCAACGGTGAGAGCCCATTCGATAACGCACCGCTCTATGTGCCAAGCGTTTCCGGCGACGGGTTCTCCGATCCGAACGTCGTATTCGCGGACGGATTTGATGAGGGCGAGTTCCTCGACTTCATCAATGACCGCAACATCCCCACGGGTGGCATCCTCAATGATCGCTTCGACAACAGCGCCTGGAACCAGCGCTGGGACTTCCGCTATCAGCAGGATCTGCCCGGACTGTTCGGCGCAGAGCAGTTTGTTGGTGAGAACCGCTTCCAGTTTGTGGTGGATATCTTCAACGTCGCCAACCTGTTGAACGACGAGTGGGGCACCAACTTTGACGGACCAAGGAACAACCAGTCTGCGATCATCGGCGCTGACCTCGTCAGCGCAGCAGATGTGGCGGTGAATGGGGTTGACGGAGCAACGGCGCTCACCGGCGATCTTCCCCGCACCACGTGCTTGACCGAGGCCGATTGCTTGTATCGCTTCAACTTCTTTGATGATCGCGCTGCAAGTTTCCGCGACCGCGGTGATTCTGTTTACCAAATCCGTCTTGGCCTGCGTTACGAGTTCTAAGGCCAGTTCTGGGTAATTCGTGATCCCTAGACTATGGGGCGGCTTTCGGGCCGCCCTTTTTTTACGGGATCAATTCGACCCGGGAGGAGAGGCGCATCAGCGCATCGCGAGTTCTGGGGGCCGTAAACCGTCGGCCAATTGACATCAGCGCCTTTTCGATCGCCCGCGGGTCACTTATTTAGGCCCGCAAAGGAGTCGTTTGTGCATCAATCCCGTTCCCCTTCACGTCACACGCCCGCGGAAGACGGCGCATGCGCCTGGATCGCAACGGCAAAGCCCGTACACGCTGATTGGGGGCGCGAGAAATCAGCCGCGCAGGCTGAGGTGGCGGATATGGTTGAAGCCATTGCGGGCGGGACGCCCGATACGGCATTGGTGCGGGCCCGCAAAGCCAAAACCGGTCGCCATGGCGAGACGGCGCGGATGGATGATGAATTGGCCAGGTCCGATGTTTTGGTCACGCCAAAATCCATTGAGCGCGCCGCGTTGGGTCTCCCTGAAACCGACGCCCAGCAAGACCCAGCGCCGTCGCAATGGGTTCAAGACAAACCCAGAGGCGTCGCGCTGACGCCGGCGCGTACTGGTCTGCGCGCCTTTGGTCCGCCAGAACCCCCTTGGCCCAGCCGGTCAGGCGTGGAAACGCTGCGGGCGCGATATGGCGATATTTGGCTGCGCGATACGGGACCGGTGTTTGTGCGTGCAGGCGAGGCTTGGCGTGGCGTAGCGTTTCGCTTCAATGGCTGGGGGCGGAAATATATTTATGACGGCGATGACTCAGTGGCCGAGTGCTTGGCCCGCTTGTCCGACTGCGGCCTGGATCGTCTGGATATGGTCGGCGAACCGGGCGCGCTTGAGTTTGATGGCGAAAACACGCTGATCACCAGCCGTCGGTGTTTGCTCAATTCCAATCGCAATCCCAATCTTGCCGCCAGCGACGCCGAGGCAATTTTCGCCAAGGGCTTTGGCGTGGAGCACACCATCTGGATCGAAGAACAGTTGATCGGGGATCATACTGATGGCCATACCGATACGCTGGTGCGGTATGTGCGGCCCGGTCTGGTGGTGACCGAATCCCCTGCTGGGCGCAATGATCCCAATGGCCCGACCCGAGACGCTGTGGCGCGCCGGCTCGATGGCGTACGCGATGCGCAAGGCCGGGTCGTCGACGTGGCGCGCATTCCCGGCGCCCGCGCGATTGAGGACCCTGTTCACGGGCTTTTGCCGGCCACGCACTTAAACTTTGTGCTGTCGGGAGATCGGGTGATTGTGCCGCTATATGGCGGACCCGCAGACGCCTCGAGCGGGCTTTCCGTTCTGGCGGCCTTTGGTGAGATTTTCCCCGATCGGGAGATTATTGGTTTGTCGTGTCAAGCCATCCTAACCGGCGGCGGCGGGTTTCATTGCTCCACAAGTCATGCGCCGCGGGAGGCTGGAGGCCCATGGTTAAGCTGACTCTCGGTGTGATTCAGGCCGCCTTGAGTGAGGACGCTGCGAAAAACCGGGTCAAGGTCGTCGAGTTTGTGCGCCAAGCCGCTGATCAGGGCGCGCAGGTGATTTGCCCGCCCGAACTGTTTGACGGCCCATATTTTTGCAAGACTCAGGATGAGGCGCGCTTTGCCGACGCCGCGCCTTGGCGTGAGCATCCCAGCGTGACTGCACTTTCTGAGGTGGCCGCTGAATTGGGCGTGGCGCTGCCGGTCTCCATCTTTGAGCGTGACGGCCCGCATTATTACAACTCCATTGTCATGCTGGACGCGGATGGCTCGCCCTTGGGCGTTTATCGCAAGAGCCATATTCCCGATGGACCGGGCTATCAGGAAAAATTCTACTTTCGACCCGGCGACACGGGCTTTCAGGTTTGGGCCACCAAGCATGGCGTCATCGGCGTTGGAATTTGTTGGGACCAGTGGTTTCCTGAAGCCGCGCGGGCCATGGCGTTACTGGGGGCGGAGGCTCTTCTGTATCCCACGGCGATTGGGGCCGAGCCGCACGATCCAGACCTTGATACACGCGGCCCTTGGCGGCGCGTGATGCAGGGCCACGCCGCCGCCAACGCCATGCCCATCGCGGCGGCCAATCGTGTCGGCATTGAGGAGGGGCAGCGGTTTTACGGCCTGTCTTTTATCGCGGATGCTGGCGGGGAAATTCTCAGTGATCTCGGCGAAGAAGAGGAGGGCGTGGCCATCGCGACGTTTGACCCCGACGATTTGCGCCGCGCCCGCGCTGCCTGGGGTTTTTTCCGCGACCGCCGACCCGAGCTCTATGGTGGATTGACCGGGCGCACCGGGCGCTAGAAGCTGCTATCCATGACCACTGCTGTGACCTCCGACATTCCACTGGCTGAACGCGCACGCGCCGTTCTGGCCGACTTAATTGCGTTTGACACCACGTCGCGCAATTCAAACCTGCCGCTGATTGACTATGCCGAGGCCAAATTAAAGGCGTTGGGCGCACGGACACGCCGCATTCCAACGGCCGATGGACTGAAGGCCAATCTCTGGGCGGTGATCGGCCCCGACGCGCCGGGCGGAGTGGTTCTGTCCGGCCATACTGATGTTGTGCCCGTTGACGGACAGGCTTGGGATACCGACCCGTGGTCGCTGACCGAACGCAATGGGCGTCTTTACGGCCGCGGAACCAGCGACATGAAGTGCTTCGTGGCCACCGCCTTGGCTGCGGCGGAGGATTTCGCGGGCGCTCACCTCAGTCGCCCCATCCATTTTGCCTTCTCTCATGATGAAGAAGTGGGCTGCCTGGGTGCGCCGGCCATGATCGATGTGATCGCCAGTGAAGCGCCGCCGATTGAAGCTGTGATCGTTGGCGAACCTTCTGAAATGAAGGTGATTTCCGGACATAAGGGGCTGCTGCCGCTTTCGGTGACGCTCAAGGGCAAAGAGGCCCATTCCAGCCTGCTGGGCGATGGCGCCTGTGCAGTCACGCATGCGGTCCCGATCATGGCGCATATTCTGTCTATTGGTGAAGCCATGGCTCAGGCTGCGCCGGCCGACTCGCCCTTCGATCCGCCAGCCGGCACGCTGACCATTGGTCAGGTGCGCGGTGGAGCGGCGATCAATATCCTGGCTGGGGATGCCGAGTTCAGCGTGATGATCCGCCCTGCGCCTTGGGATGACGGCGAAGCGATCATGCACTCAATCCAATCCAAGGCTGACGAGGTGCAAACGCTGATGCGTCAGACCGCGCCCGAGGCGTTGGTCACCGTTTCACTTCACGCCAAGGTGCCGCCGCTGAAGCCTGAGCAAGATGGTGCGGCCGAGCGACTGGCGCGCGCGCTCACCGGCGATAATGCGCTGCGCGTAGCGTCCTATGGCGCTGAGGGTGGTCAGTTCCAGCAGGCCGGCTTTTCCACCGTGATTTGCGGTCCTGGCTCCATCGCTCAAGCCCACCAGCCCAATGAGTTTATTGAACTCAGTCAAGTGGCGGCGGGTGCGGATTTTATGCTGCGTCTATGTGATCATATGCGCCGCTAACGCCTGGTCAGGCCCAGCTTTGCACCAATCCTTGAACAGCTGGCGCATCGGCGCTGTCGGGGAATACGCGACGATCAAGGTCAACCCGATCCACGCCCCAATGGCTGGAGAGCACGCCCTTAAAGATGCCGCGCATGTCATTGGCGGCCTTCACGTCGCGGCCTTCATGCAGCTCACCCAAGCCGGGCCAATCGCCGTGGATGCGGCCGCCATTGATGGCGCCGCCATACAAGAACACAGTGCCGCCCGTGCCATGATCGGTTCCGCGGGTTCCGTTCGCACGCGCGGTGCGGCCAAATTCACTGGCGGCGATCACCACGGTGCGTTCCCAAACAGGGCCCAGCTCCTGTTTGAGCATGGCAATTCCATTGTCCAGTTGGGTTAACGAATTGGCCAGCCGCCCACTTTCAACCCCTTGGGCGAAGTGGGTGTCCCACCCGCCAAGCGAGAGAACAACCGCGCCCGTTCCGCCCGGAGCGGTCATAAAGCGCGCTGCCGATTTGGTGGTTTCGGCAAAATTTTGGCGCGCCGGCGCCCGGTCGCTCATCATGTCTCCGGCGATGGCGTCTGCACGTAGTCCGGATTCAAACGCGGCCCCCAATAATTCATCATGCATATAAAGCTGGTTGAGGCGCGCCACGGTATCGACTTCCACTTCGGGAAGAATGTTCGGCGCCCAAGATGTGGCTGGCGCGGGACCTTGCAAGACGGGCGGGATCGAGGTGCCGATGGCCATCGCGTCGCGCGGGTCAGTGACCTGCAGCGCGCGGTTCAACCAGCCATCATGGGCGTCGCCGAGCTGGGTCACGCCGGCTTCCAGCAAATCCTGCGCATCAAAGTGAGAGCGGGTGGAATAGCCAGGGTGCGCTGCGGGTATGAAGGCGGCTTCGCCAGCCTGATACAGCGCATGCGTTGTTGTCATGCTCGGGTGGATGCCAAAGCCATCGCCCGCATCGAACACTTGGTCGGGTGAAAAGGCCAGTTCGGCGCGCAAACGCCGATAATTGGGGTCGCCAACCGGCGGCGTGGCGGCAAGCCCGTCAAGCCCTCCACGCAAGATGATCAATACAAACTTATGGTCCTTTGGCGTTTGTGCAAAAGCCCGGCCGCCCAGCGGGCCAGCCAGCGCCGCTGCGCCGACGCCAGCTAAAATCGATCGGCGAGTGGGGGCGGTGGGTGTCACGAGTGCTTCCTTTGAGATCATGGTGGCATGCTACCTACGCTGAAACTCTGGGCTCATCATGGCGAGTGTAAGGCCTTGTTGGGCCGATGCTGCGCGGGAGACTATAGAGCGCGTGTGATCGCTCGCCAAATCTCCCAGGATCTGATCCACGAATGTCATGGGTTGGGCGGCATCGCCGATCCGTGCACTCACCGCATGCGCCCATTCCAGCCGCTTCATTAAGCCATCAGGACCGGCCCAAGATTGCGCGGAGTCAGACCAGCCCGCTGGGCTCGGCGCACTGAGCGGTATTTGCCCCAGGGCGTAGAAGGCGCGGCGCATATCCCGGCCATTGGTGCGCGCGCCACGGTCTGCGGCGCGCAAAGTGGCGATGAGAAATTCCTCTGGCGTTCTCATTTTGCTTTGTTCAGGCAACCAAGCCTCGTTGTGACGAACCAAAGCCATTGCCAGGCGCGTCAGATCGCCATCCGAATCTTGAAACGCTTGTGCGAGCGCTGTGACGGTCGTTTCCGGCGGCTGGTCTGAAATAAAATGGCTCGCCAGTTTTCGTGCAATGTGATCGGCCGTGGCGGGATGTCGCGCTAAGTCCTTGAAAATCGACCGGGCTTGGTCAACGCCGCCTTCGCGATAGGACACGCCCAGGACGGTGCGCGCGCCAGGTTCGTGGATAATGGAGTGAAACCGAAACATGCCTTGCGGCTGGCCGGATTCGGGCCGGGTTACAGACCAACCCGTAAGCGCCTTGGCTAACTCCTCCACATCGTGTTGCGAGTAGCCGGCGTTTGGGCTGACTGTGTGTAGCTCAAGGGCTTCGCGCGCCAAGTTCTCGTTGAGGCCCCGATCGCGACGCCGTCCAGCGCGCGAATTGGGTCCGACGGACTGCGCGTTATCAAGATAGATCAACATGGCGGGGTGTGATTCAGCAGCCAGCAATAGGTCTTCAAACCGCCCAAAGGCGTGTGCGCGAATGACCTCGCGTTCGAACGCTCCCGCCACGACCCCGGTCAATCCTTTTGCGGCGGACACGGTGAAATGATTGGACCAGAACCGCACCCAGCGTTCCCGAAAGCTCTGCTTGGTTTGCACGGCGAAACGCGTGCGCGCTTCAATCTCGGAAAGAAGGACCTGTCGGATGTGCCGACGGCCGCGCTCTTGGAAATCATCGGGGATGTCCTCGGTCCCCATACGCATCCGGCTTGCGCGCAGGGCCTGACGGGTTTCGCGAATATAGGTCCAAGCTTCTTGGGATGTCTGAAGTCCCTGGGAGGGAAATGGATCAGCGTCAGGAGCATGAAGCTGAGCAATCAAGTATCCACGGGGGTCGCTCTTGGCCTTGGCCAATTCGTCGGGATGAGCGCCCATGCCAAATCGGTGGGCGGCGATCGCGGCGTTGACAGTCGACATCAAGTGTCCTTTTGACTCCTAGCGTGCCTCAGCTAGTCCGTATTGTGCAGTCCAACGGTTTGGACATTGTATGTCCGTCGCGCTGCATTCGGATTATTTTGGTCCCTTTTGGAAAATCAGCATGGTCACTGCGTATCCCCTTTCGAATCTGCCGGACGTCACGATCATTGAGCCCAAGCGGCATAAAGACACACGCGGCTTTTTTTCCGAAGTGTGGAATGCCCGCGACTTCGCCGCAATCGGCGTTGACGCCGCATTTGTCCAGCACAATCACGCACGTTCAGAAGTGGCTGGCACGCTTCGCGGTTTTCATTATCAGGCGCCGCCCCACGCTCAAGGAAAACTGGTGCGCGTTATCCAGGGCGAAATCTTTGACGTGGTTGTGGATATACGACGCGGATCTCCCACATTCGGGAGGTGGGCGTCGATCGAGCTGAGCGCTGAAAACTGGCGCCAGATTTGGGTCCCAGAAGGATTTGCCCACGCCTATTACACCTGTGTTCCGGGAACCGAAGTGATTTACTCCACCACACGATACTACGCGCCCGAACACGAGTTTGGCCTCGCATGGGATGACCCAGAACTCTCGGTGTCTTGGCCGTTCGACAAACACGCTGTGGTCCTTTCCGAGCGCGATCGCCATTGGCCGAAACTAGCCGAGTTACAGACGCATTTTGGTTATGATGACCAAGTCGGTCTCAGGCCGGCGTCGCCATCGCGATGACGCAGTCACGCCGCATCTTGGTGCTGGGTGGTTCAGGCCAACTCGCCCGCGCATTGCGCGATATCGCGGAAGCTGACGTCACGATTTTCGCGAGAGGCCGGCCGGGAATAGACATCACCCGCACCGACTCCGTTGCGCAAGCGCTTGACGAAATTGCGCCCCAGGCGGTCATCAATGCGGCCGCTTTTACCGACGTTGATGGCGCAGAAGGCCAGCCAGACCTTGCTTTTGCCGTCAATCGAGATGGCGCAGCATGTGCCGCAACGCTGTGCGCAGATCGCGCCATTCGTTTCATCCACGTCTCAAGCGATTACGTTTTTGATGGGCAGAAGGGGAGCGCTTACGCGGAGACCGATATACCAGCCCCGCTGAGCGTATATGGCCAATCCAAATTGGAGGGCGAACACTGCGTGCTCGCTGCTAACCCTGCGGCGCTGGTGGTGCGTTCAGCCTGGTTGGTGAGCAGGCAGGGCCCATGTTTCATCACCGCCATCGCCAAACTGGCGCGTGAGCGCACAGAGCTTATGGTGGTCGATGACCAACGCGGATGCTTGACTTTGGCCGATGATTTGGCGACCTGCTTGGTCGCGCTGACCCGCACCGACAACGCAGGCATTCTTCATGCGGCGGGGCCCGACAGCGCCAGTTGGTTTGACATCGCCCGGGAGATTGTGGGGGTCCTGTCCGGCCTCGATCCTGGATTGTCGCTGGCCCAGATCAAACCTGTTTCAAGCAAAGACTATGGCGCGCGCGCCATTCGCCCTGCTGATTCCCGGCTTGATTGCACACGCCTTTACGCCATCACGAAAAACGCGTTTCGGCCCTGGCGGGAGACTGTGAGGGCATGTTTGGCGGCGGCCTAGCCTGGAAGAGACGAGGTCAATTCCACGCGAATGCTGAGCACCTCAATGGCGCCGCGCTCTCCAGACGTGTCCGGCCAAATGCCGATCCACGCTCCATCAGGATTGCGCTGGTCCGGTGGTGTGTAGGTGAACGATTGGTCCTGAAACTTGTCAGCCGGTTCGAACGCCGCCCAAGCAGACTGCGTGGCGTACGGGACGATATAGGCCACTGAATATTCGGTCGACGGCGTCACCGTGGCGCGCCGAGCGGTCACCGTGACCCGCACTTCTTGGCCGCCAAAAAGATCCGCCACGGGCGGCGGGATCGTGACAAAGGCGCCGGATCCCTGAAGTTCGCCCTCCTGAGGATGGGAGGCGATGATACGCGCGCGGGTGAGGGCGCCGCCGTCAACAATGAGGTGCGTGACGCCTGTGATATCGGTAAACCCGTCCAGGCCTTCGCCTTCGATGACATATCCGAGCGCCTGCACACGCTCGATGCGCTCGCGCAGCTCCCGCTGGCCTGCAAACCCGGGTGCAAGCGCCGCAGTCACCAGACCAACACTTGAAAACAGCGCAATCGGATAAAATAGGCTAGACTGCATGCGATTGCTTAGACGCGGCGGCCTTGCGCCGTCAAGCACACGCCAACGAGCGGCGTCGGGCGTTTGACACCCTACTGGTCGCTCGCTAGCTGTTCTCGCCTAAGAAAGAGCAGCTTTCACAAAGAACAACCTTGCGCTGGCTTGGCCCACCGCGCCGCGCGACTCAGGAGGATTATTCGTGAAAATTGTAGTTTTGGGCGGAGATGGATTTTGCGGTTGGCCGACAGCATTACACCTGTCAAATCGCGGTCATGACGTCGTCATTGTTGACAACCTATCTCGCCGGAAAATCGATATTGAGCTTGAAGTTGAATCCCTCACGCCCATTCGCCCGATGTCAGAACGTCTGAAGGCCTGGAAAGATGTGTCTGGCAGAGAGATTTCATTCCAAAATTTCTCAATTGGCGAGCATTACCACCGCCTTCTCACATTGATTAAGGAGTATAAGCCGGACGCAATCGTGCACTTCGCCGAGCAGCGCGCCGCGCCATATTCGATGAAAAGCTCGTCGCACAAGCGATACACCGTGCGAAACAATTTGTGCGCCACCAATGACGTCCTGGCCGCGATTGTGGAGTCAGGCATTGACGTGCATTTGGTGCATTTGGGCACCATGGGTGTTTACGGCTACGGCACGGCGGGAATGAAGATACCGGAAGGCTATCTTCGGGTGTCCATTGATACGCCCCAAGGGCCAGCCGAACAGGAAATTCTTTACCCAGCAAATCCTGGCTCAATCTATCATATGACTAAGACCCAGGATCAGCTGTTCTTCTATTTTTATAACAAGAATGACGGCGTGAAGGTCACGGATCTGCACCAAGGCATTGTTTGGGGCACTCAGACCGCTGAGACCGAGCAAGACCCGCGTCTGATCAATCGATTTGATTATGACGGCGATTACGGCACGGTCCTCAATCGCTTCTTAATGCAGGCCGCTGTGGGGTACCCGCTGACAGTTCATGGCACAGGGGGACAAACTCGGGCCTTCATTCACATCCGTGACACGGTGCGTTGTATCGAACTGGCCGTTGAAAACCCGCCCCAGTCTGGCGAGCGCGTCAACATCCTGAACCAAATGACCGAAACGCACCGCGTGCGGGACTTGGCCAAGATGATCGCGGACATGACCCATGCCGAAATCGCATATCTGTCCAATCCGCGTAATGAGGCCGACGAGAACGAACTGCATGTGGAAAACGATCGGTTCTTGAACTTGGGGCTCGAGCCCATCACCCTGGAGCGGGGCTTGATGGACGAGGTCACCTCAATCGCTGAGAAATACAAAGATCGGTGCGATCTTTCGAAAATTCCCTGCGTGTCCTATTGGTCCCAACAACGAGCCATTGCGGCCAGTTAATCAAAGTCTGTTGCATTGTGATCAAACACGGGACCAAGTCGCCGAGCCAGATGAGCGAGATCGCGTTTGAACTCGCCCAGCTGGCGGTGCGTGCTGGAGAAATCATTCTTGATGTGCGCCGGTGCGGTGTGTCACCTCGGCGCAAGGCTGATCGGTCATTGGTGTGTGAAGCCGATGAGCGCGCGGAGGCCTTTCTCACCGAAGGCGTCAGTGGGTTGTTCCCGGGCCTTCCCATTGTTGCCGAAGAAGCCGTGGCCAAGAATGGGCCTCCGACCTTAAAGCCAGGTCCGTTTATCCTCATTGATGCGCTCGATGGCACATACACATTCGTTCATGGCGGCGACGATTTCACCGTGAATGCTGCGGTCATTGACGGCAATGGCGCACCGACCGTGGGCGTTGTGTATGCCCCGGCCTATGAGGAATTGTGCGTCGCGCATGATGGCGCAGCATGGCGTATGGCCGTGGACCAACACGGCGGTGTTTTGGGCTCGGCGCCGGTGCGCTTGACAACACGTGCTTATCCGCAAAACGGACTACGGGCCGTACGCAGCCGGGGCTTTTTCAATTCCGCCACCCAGGCTGTTCTCGATGCGGCCGGCGCGCGGGATATTTTCCGGCAAGGATCATCACTGAAATTTTGCACCATCGCCAAGGGACATGCTGACGTCTATGCGCGCTTTGGCCCGACTCACGAATGGGATGTGGCGGCCGGCCATGCCGTTTTGCGCGCGGCGGGCGGCGATATGACCACTCCTATGGGTGAGTTGTTCCGCTATGGCAAACCTGGCTTTGAGAATGGACCGTTCGTGGCCTGGGGGCGAGATGTGCGTCTGGGGGACCGGCGCAAGGCGCTCTAATTGTCAACCTAGACCGGCTCAATGCGCACCAAGTTGCGGATGGGATCTGTGCGCCGGCTGCGATGGCGCTTGTCATCAATGCGATTGATCCAAGCCCGTGGCGCGAAGGCGAGGGCGCACAACGAGCCATAAAAAATCATCCCAAAGCCGAACACGATCGCTCCGGACATTGGACCGATGGCCGAGCGCTGGAACAGCTCTGAGGTTGAGGTCAATGGTTCTGGATGAACGATAATCTTACTCCAGTAACTGACAATCTGGATAATAAAGATCCAAATATAATTCCGGCGAAGACGACTGCGGAACGCCTCGAGAAAGCTTAAGTGAAAGTGTGGCTCAAAGTATTCTTCGGAAAGTGATGCGTTCCACCTTTCGTCGAATTTGACGTCACCATCCTTCAGCATGGGGCTAAAGAAATAAACTTCTAAAACGCGAACTCTCAGGAAAGATAAATCGAAATACCGATAGCGCCGCGTTTCAAAAAATAAGAAAATCAACAACAGAAATGACACCAGCACGATGGGCAAAGACGTCGCGCCGCTGCTGGAAAACGCGATCGACAATGCGATGCCGGTCGTGACCACGGCCCAATTGGTTGTGGTGTCCAATCGCGTGCGCCAGAGCGCAGCGCGATGTACTTCGCCCCGATAAAGGTGCGAGAGCGCCGTAATTTCAGAACTGGTCAGCGCACGCGGTGTATCGCCTGCCTCCCGTTTTTCAAGCGGAGTTGCGGCGTCCGACATGATCAATCACAGCTTTTGGTCAAACTCACCCACCTCGGGGTGTTGAGCCAGTCGCGCTTCGATATCTCTGAACATGGACATCATATTGTTCTTAGACGTCGGGCTTTCCACCACAACGACCAAACATGGCTTGTTGGATGAGGCGCGCACCAGTCCCCACGTGCCGTCTTCGAGTACAATCCTTGCGCCATTAACGGTGATCACATCAGTGATGCGCTGGCCGAGAACCGTCTCGCCATTGTTCTTTAAGGCCACGTATTCGTTACGGATTTTATCGACGACGGCGTACTTTTCCGTGTCAGAACATTTGGGCGACATGGTGGGCGAGGAATAGGTCAGCGGCAGGTCATTTTTCAGGTCCGCCATGGTTTTGTCCGGCTGGCGGTCCAGCAATTTCAACAAGGTAATCGCCGCGTTCAGCCCGTCATCATAGCCCCGCCCGATGGGCGGC
Organism: uncultured Caulobacterales bacterium; assembly: GCA_964636945.1. Lineage (GTDB taxonomy): Bacteria > Pseudomonadota > Alphaproteobacteria > Caulobacterales > Maricaulaceae > CAZADA01. The sequence goes on from CAZWVH010000029.1 coordinate 29,723, forward strand.
TGCAGGAAGAAGTGACCGGATTTCTCAAAACCGCCCAGCGCGCCGATCTCCTTGGTGCGGCGCTTGATGTAGGAGTGGCCCGTTTTCCAATAGTCGGTCACCACGCCATTGGCTTTCAGCACTGGATCCATGGCGAAGATCCCCGTGGATTTAACATCTACCACGAATTTGGAGTTGGGGTACTGAGTGGACAGATCGCGCGCGATGATGACGCCGATTTTGTCGGCGAAGATCTCCTCGCCTTCATTGTCAACCACGCCGCACCGATCACCATCGCCATCAAAAGCAAAGCCGATATCGGCCTTGTGCTGGGTCACTGCTTTTTTCAGCTCCTCCAGCATGGCCATGTCTTCTGGATTGGGATTGTAACGCGGGAACGTGAAATCGAGCTCGGTGTCCAGCTCCACCACCTCAACCCCGACCCGGCGCAACACCTCGGGGGCGAATGCGCCGGCGGTGCCATTGCCGCACGCCGCAACCACTTTGAGCGGCCGTGAAATTTGGGTGTCCTTGACCAAATCATCGATATAGGCGGCCTTCACCCCCTCGACGTAACGATATGACCCGCCGCCACGGTAAACCTGCAATCCGCCAAGGACGATATCGCGCAACCTGGACATTTCGTCGGGACCAAAGGTGAGCGGTCGATTGGCGCCCATTTTTACGCCGGTCCAACCATTTTCGTTGTGGCTGGCCGTGATCATCGCCACCGCCGGGCAATCCAGGTGAAATTGGGCGAAATAAGCCGTGGGAGAAAGCGCCAGACCAATATCCTGCACTTCAAGGCCGGCTTGCATTAAGCCCAATGTTACGGCTTGTTTGATCGAGAGGGAGTAACCGCGAAAGTCGTGGCCGACCACAATCTTGGGCTCCACACCCATTTCATGCACCAACGTGCCGAGGCCAGCCCCAAGCGCCTGGGCGCCGAGGAGATTGAATTCTGGCAGTTTGTCGCTGCTGGGAACGCCAAACCACCACCGTGCGTCGTATTCGCGAAATCCTTGAGGGGCGACAAGCGGGGCGGTCTCAAAGCTCTCTGTGTTTGGGACCAGATCGGCGCGCGGGACAAGCGGCATTGAGAATCTCCTCAGACGCTGGACTGTGGTGAAATCTGGGCAAGGCTTAGCGTGCTCCCCTTCACTTTCACAAGCGTTGAGAAGTCACACATGGCCACTAATGCGACTTTTTCACAGTTGGGCTAGAGAAGTGGCGGTGTTGCACATCAGCATGGGTGATCCCTGCGCTTTGGATTGACTTCCAGGCTCAGCCCGATCAGCAATTCGCCAACAGCAGTGGAGTTATTCATGACCATCGTCACATTTTTGCGCCACGGCCAGTCGGAATGGAACCTGGCCAACCGCTTCACAGGTTGGGTGGACGTCGACCTCACCGATGAGGGCGAGCGGCAAGCACGCCGATCTGGCCAATTGATGAAAGAGGCCGGCATACCCGTGGACCGCGCATACACGTCTGTGCTCACACGCGCTGTGCGCACGTTGTGGATGGCGCTGACGGAATACGGCAAGGTCTATGTGCCGATCGAAAACGACTGGCGCTTGAACGAACGCCACTACGGCGCGCTCACCGGGCTCAACAAGGCAGAAACGGCGGAAAAGCATGGCGAGGACCAGGTGAAAACTTGGCGGCGATCCTACGATACGCCGCCACCGCCCATGGGCGCAGACGATCCAGACAATCCCAGCAATGATCCGCGCTATGCCAAAGTGCCCGCAGATCAGCGGCCCAACACCGAATCCCTCAAAATGACTCTTGATCGCGTGATGCCGTATTGGCGGGAAACGATCCATCCTCGCATCGTCGCGGGCGAAAATCTCGTCATTGCGGCTCACGGCAACTCCATTCGAGCGATCCTCAAGCACATATTTCAACTCAACGAAGACCAGGTGCTGGCGCTCGAGGCGCCCACGGGCAATCCGCTCGTGGTGGAGTTCGCTGAAGGAGCGGGGCAAATTCTAAGCGCGAGATACTTGGATGCTGATCGCGCACAGCCCATCCCCGCATTGCCATCGGGCGTCACCGTGTGAATGCGGATCGTTGGACTGAAGCTGACATCGCCCACATGACCCGCGCGCTTGATCTGGCCAGCGCCCAAGTCGGCCGCACCGGCGACAATCCGGCTGTGGGCTGTGTGATTGTGAAAGACGGAGTGATTGTGGCGGAGGCGGCCACGGCCGATGGCGGACGTCCCCATGCCGAGGAATTGGCGCTTGCCGCCATAGGTGATCAGGCGCGCGGCGCCATGGCCTATGTCACCTTAGAGCCCTGCAACCAGCGGTCTACCGGTGCGCCAAGCTGCAGTGAATTATTGGCTCGCGCGAAACTCAAGAAGGTCGTTTTCGCTTGCGCCGACCCGCATCCGTTTGCATCTGGCGGCGGGGTGCAGCGCATGCGCGCAGCGGGTATTGATGTTGATGTGGGACTGTTGTCTGCGCGCGCGCGGCGGATCAATCAGGACTTTTTTGCCCGCGTTCGGCAAGTGAAATGAGATGCGCCGGCCAGACGAGAAGGGGGGAGGGCAGTCCAGCCGGCGCACCGTCAGGGTCGTCCCAAGGGGACGGGGCCACTGAGTGGCTTACGAAGGGATGTAGGTTATGCCGCTTCGCCTTCCACCAAACGCGGACCGGAATTTCCCGTTCCATTGATGGCAATTTGACGCGGCTTTTTCGATTCTGGCACTTCACGCGCAAGATCAATGGTCAACAGGCCGTTGACCAATGCTGCGCCGCGAACGACCACGTAGTCCGCCAGCTTAAATCGACGCTCAAAATTGCGTTCGGCAATCCCGCGATGCAGGAATTTGCGCGCGGAATCTTCTCCGCCGCGTTTGCCTGAAACGGTGAGCGTTTCGTTTTCCACTTCAATAAACAGATCGTCCTCAGCAAAGCCCGCCACCGCAAGCTCGATGCGGTAAGTGTCTTCGCCGGTGTCTTCAATATTGAAGGGGGGATAGCCAGTGCCGCCGGCTTCTGTGCGTGTGGCGGCGTCAATCAGATCGGCCAATCGATCAATACCAACGATGGACCGGTACAACGGTGACAAATCAACTGTGCGCATTGTCAAACATCCTCCTTAAGAGCAATGCTAATTGATCCAGCGAGCACGCCCTGAAAGGGCCAGCGCCGTGCTGGAGAACCCGCAATCGCGGCGTTCATAATGGGATATGGTGCGCCCAATTGCGCTGTGCAAGATTAGCGTATGATTGCGTTTGAAGCAGATTGATGTGAGCAATGACGTCATGATTCAAAGCAATTGCTACCGACCAAACCGACTGATGGCGGCGATGATCACGATCGCATTGGCGGCATGCGGCAATGACGGCGAAAGTCCAGAGCCCGAAGCTGGCGACCCGGCGCCCACAGTGGAGACACCCTCAGGGCCGCCCGTAGGAAGCCTGGAGTGGGCGTTGGCTCATGAACTGCGCACCTCAGATGAAATAGCGCGCGACACGTGGCTTAAGCCGAAAGCGATTGTCGAGACATTCGAGCTATCCCCCGACATGACCATTTATGAGCCTTGGCCGGGCACGGGGTATCTGACTGCAATCATGGCGCCCTGGGCGACCGAAGGCGGCGGGACTTACATCGCGGCATTGCCTCGCGCAGGACAGGGCGAGACCGCTGACTCAGACCAGGCGGACACCAACGGTTTCGCCATGATGCGGCAGGTGTTTTGGTCTCGCTTTGAAGCGCCCGACGGGCCCCTGTCGATCCAACGTGCGCCGTTTCCCGCCATGCAGAGCGAGCCTATGATCAATGAGGTTGCCGATGCCGCCATCAGCATTGACGACGTGCATGCCTGGATGGCGCTTGGTCAGGCGGATGTGGCGTTCACCACGGTGTTTCAAGCGCTCAAACCGGGTGGGAGATTTGTGGTGATTGAGGCGCGAGGGGAGGCGGGCGCGCCCCAGGACCCCGGCGCGATCACCGGCTATGTTCAACCGCGCTATGTAATCGGCTTGGCCCAAGCCGCTGGTTTTACCTATGTGCGGGCCGAGGATGGCTGGAACAATCCGGCCGACACCGCTGATCATCCGTTTGGCGTGTGGACCCTGGCGCCGTTTGCACGCACATCGCCGTTTGGTGAGGCGCCCGATCCCGTATTTGATCGCTCCAGCTTTGACGCCATAGGCGAGCCGAGGCGCATGGCCTTGCTGTTTGAAAAGCCTGCAGCTGAGTCTGACGAAGAGACTGACGACAACGCTGTCGACGAAGCCGGCGCTGACGATGCGTCTGACAATGAAGTGCCGGCAGGCGAAGATGGCTAGCCGCGCGTCACCAATATTGCTCCGCTGATCAGCAACACAACTCCAATCACTCGCGTCCAGGTGATGGCGCGCTCGGTGAGGCCGGCTATGCCGAAATGGTCCAATGCGAGGGCCGCGATCAATTGGGCCGCCACCAAGATCGCCAGATAAACCCCCACGCCCACTTTGGGTGCTGACCAGGCCGCGGCCGCCACAAAAAACGCCCCCAGCATCCCGCCGCTCACAAAGAGATGGGGCGGGATTTCGGCTAAGGTTTGCCGGCTTGGCAAAGCAGGACGCAAGATCAACATGGCCACCAGCAAGGTCAGGGTGCCCGCGCTAAAGCTGATGAACGCAGCTTGGACCGTAGAGCTCAATTTTTGCGCCAATTGGCCGTTAAAAGCCGGTTGGATCGTCACCATGACGCCGGCGGCGACGGCCAATGCGGCGGCGATGGGCAAGGCGGAAATCGGTGCTGACATGAGGGCTCCTGGTTTACCGAGGACCATCATGGCATGGGCTGGGTTTGCGCGGCTATGGCGTTGGTGAGTGCCGATCATGGAAAGAGCGGGGCGTTTTGCCCGCCCTTTCCAATTCCAAACCGCGACCGTTAATCGGGCAGCTCGAAGTCCACGATGACCGTGAGGTTCCGGCGCAGCACGGTTTCACCTTTGTCCATGCGCGGCTGATACTTCCAGCGCAAGGCGTCGCGCTCCACCGAGCGGACAAACACATTGTCCGAACAGCTCGCGCGCGGGTTCACGACCCGGCCGGTCTGCTCCACATCTACGGTGACCACGCATTGGCCTCCAATACCGCGGCTGATGGCGGTTTGCGGGTAGGTGACCGGACGAAAGATCGGCCGTTCCACGATAGTGGGCTCGGGCAAGTCAAATTCGCCGGGGCCGGCTTGGGCTTTGAGGTCAGGGAGCGCCACTTCGCCAAAGCTTTCCGTCGGCGCTTCGCTTTTCGCCGTCTCGCCCCGCGGCGGAGGCGGCGGCGTGATGGTGGTGTCTTCAAGCTCAAGGTCGCGC
>CAZWVH010000030.1:0-34614 GCA_964636945.1 uncultured Caulobacterales bacterium
TCCTCACACTCTCGCTTTTGAGCTGGCCGCAGGCGGCGAAGATATCGCGCCCGCGCGGCGTGCGCACCGGGCTGGCGTAGCCGGCGCGGTTGACGATGTCGGCGAAGGCTTCGATGCGCGCCCAGTCCGAGCATTCATAGGGCGCGCCGGGCCAGGGATTGAACGGGATCAGATTGATCTTGGCCGGAATGCCCTTCAGCAGACGGACCAGTTCCTTGGCCTCGGCGTTACTGTCGTTCACGCCCTTGAGCATGACATATTCAAACGTGATGCGTCTGGCGTTGGAGACGCCGGGATAGTCGCGGCAGGCCTGAAGAAGCTCGGCCAGCGGATATTTTCTGTTGATCGGCACCAGCACGTCCCGCAGCGCGTCGGTGACCGCATGCAAGCTGATGGCGAGCATGGCTTGGGCTTCCTCGCCCAGGCGGGCCATTTGCGGGACAACGCCGGAGGTGGACACCGTGATGCGCCGGCGCGAAATGGCGATGCCGTCGCCGTCCGACAACACATCAAGCGACTTGATCACATTGTCGAGGTTATAGAGCGGCTCGCCCATGCCCATGAACACAATGTTGGTGATGTGGCGGTCCTCGCGCGGCGAGGGCCAGTCATCGAGATCATCGCGGGCGATCAGGATTTGGGCGACGATTTCTTCTGAGGTCAGATTGCGCACGAGTTTCTGCGTGCCGGTGTGGCAGAAGGTGCAGTTGAGCGTGCAACCCACTTGGGAGCTGACGCACAGCGCGCCGGCCCGGCCCACATCGGGGATGAACACCGCTTCGACTTCCGGGCCATGGCCGCCGGCCTGCACCGTGCGCGCGTCCGGCGCCAGGCGGATCAGATATTTGCGCGTGCCATCGGTGGAGACCTGGCGCTCCACAATCTCCGGGCGCGTCAGGGTAAACCGGTCCTTCAATTGTGCGCGCAAATCTTTGGACACGTCGGTCATGGCGTCGAAATCGGTGACGCCATAATGATAGAGCCAGCGCCAGATCTGGTTGGCGCGCATGCGTGATTTTTTGGCCTCCACGCCCATGGCTTCCAGCGCGGCGCGCAAGGCGTCACGGTCCAGCCCGGCCAGGCTTTGGGGTCTGTCGGCGCTTAACGCCACATTCGGCCTTTGGCCGGCGGCGAGATCAACAATCGTGTTCATGAGCGAAGAGATACCATCGCCCGCGGCAAAGCGCACGCGAGTGGTGCGCACTGCTTAGGCTGGGGTTCGCCCCCTCGCCTCATTGATGGCCGCGATCATGGCTTTCGTCCCGGAACTGCGCACCGACAGCGCGCCCGCAGCGGTGCGAATGTCCACGATCCGCGTGACCATGCCGAAGCGGGATTGCACATCGGTGATGTCGGCGAGCCGCAGCGCGATGACCCGCAAGTTCTTTTGCAGCGCCGTATTCATCCGATTGGGCATAAACACCACGCGATGGGTCGTCAGCACCAGCCGACCGCCCACCCAGGTTCCGCCGGCGAATTTCTTGACGGCGGCCAGAATGATGTCCTCACCAGCAGCGCCGGTGGCGTTGAAGATCAGCTTGGCGAAGGCGTTGGGCTCGGCCTCGTTAATGACCGCATTGGCCACCCAATACTTGAGAACGGTTTCGTTGGGCGCGCTGGAGGTGAACAGCGCCAAGTCCGCGCCTTTGGGTTTGGCCACGGCCACGCCGATCAATGAGATCACGCCGAGAACCACAACAATCGCAACGACCATTATCGCAAAGACAATCAGTATCTCCACGTCACGCCCCCATCACTGAACTTGGTTGAGTTTGTTTGAGCGTTACACCTGGCCGCCACGGCCCTAAAGCAAAAATTCACTTATCAGCGGCGCCTTTTACCACTCTTTCACAAAAATTGTGTTTTGTCCGATGAGAACTGTTCAATCAAGATCAAGGGCGAAATTCATGGCCAACCTATCACATGTCTTGGCGCGACGCAGTGGATCAGCATCGCTGGTCGCCCGGACGTTGAGCGTGATTGCCTTTGTTTCACTGCACCTTACAGCGCCCGCATCGGCCCAAGAGGGCAATGATCGCGCAGACCTGGCCCAGCAATTGTCCAATCCCGTGGCCTCGCTGATCAGCGTGCCGATCCAGGTGAACTATGATTATGGATTTGGACCCGACGAGGGGTACCGGCTGACGACCAATGTCCAGCCCGTGGTTCCCATCGATCTCAATGAGGATTGGAACATCATTTCGCGCACCATCGTGCCGATCATTCAGCAAGACGACATCGGCGCGGACACGGGCTCGCAGTTTGGAACCGGCGATGTGGTCCAGAGTGTGTTTTTCTCGCCGAAGGAACCCGGCCCAGGCGGCGTGATTTGGGGCGCTGGTCCCGTGGCGCTGATCCCGACCGCCAGCGACGACTTGTTGGGAACGGAAAAGTGGGGTCTTGGCCCAACGGCGGTGGCGCTTAAGCAATCAGGACCCTGGACCTATGGCGGCCTGACCAATCATATTTGGTCGTTTGCTGGCGAAAACGATCGCGCGGACGTGAACTCCACCTTCCTGCAGCCGTTCATCGCGTACACGACGGCTGACGCCACCACGTTTGCGCTTAATACTGAGTCGACTTACGACTGGGAAAGCGAGCAATGGTCGGCGCCCATCAACGCCAACATCTCGCAGGTGACCTCATTTGGCAGTCAACTGGTCAGCATCGGCTTTGGATTGCGCTACTGGGCCGAAGCGCCCGAAGGCGGACCCGACGGCCTGGGCGCGCGGTTCACCTTTACATTGCTCTATCCAAGATAGCTTGGACGTTGCTGATCTTAATACCGGTTCTTGATAAACATCACTTCCAGAATCTGGCGGGCCACATCGATATTGAGCTCCAGCATCTGCACTAAGCTGTCGAGGAAGGTGGCTTCACTCTGCGCCAGCTCGCCATCGGCCAACACAATGTCCACGCAGTGGGCGAACAGGGTCAGCCTCATATCCATGGGCAGCACATAACATGCCTCTTGCATGCCGCGCGGGCGACACCGCAAGCGCTCATTCACAATGGCGTTGGCGTGAGCCAATTGCTGACGACTGAGGGTTTTGAGCGTACGGCAGCGCATTGCCAGCGCGGTCACCTCCTGGCGCTCCTCGCAGGTCAGCTTGCCGTCAGCGTAAGCTGCCGACAACAGCAGGCACAGATAGGCCTCCGGGATCGTCCAATCGCCCTGCCCGATCTCGCGAAACTGCTTGGCCATAAGGCCCAGGTCGATGGCCGAGCGCGACGCAGCGGCGTTGGACACATAGCTTTGAAAGATGTTGACGCGGCAATCCATAGCTTTGGGGGTCATCTCATCGCCTCACTTGATTTTGGGATTTGCTTCTCCGACCGGCTCATTTTTGGGCGCTCGCACGAAATGCATTAAGATCGAACGGGTCGGGATAGGCCTCCACCTTCGCTTGGTGGAGCTCGAGCTTGGTGATGTGATCATCCAGGCTGGCGAGCACTGCGTCGATCCACGGTTCAGGATCGCGCGGATAAACGCGGAGGCTTTCCGGCGCTTGGCTGCGGGAGTCTTCCGCCAGCAAGGCCTCGATGTCGCGGCTGAGCGCCAAAATCTGCTCGTACCGCACCTCAAGTGGATAATAGCGCGAATACGAGCGAATATCGGCTTCTTGCTGCTCGATGGTATGGGTGAGTTCTGCGACCTTGGTCTCAAACTCAATTTGAAGCATTTGATATTGTTTCTCGCGCGATCCGATGTCTCGCATCAGCTGGGCGTTTCGCTTTTCCAGTTCGGCCACCTGGACCATGTGGCGCTCGTGGAGAACCTGCTGAAAGTAGGAGACCGCAACCAACGCCCCCACTAAGACAAGCACAATAAAGGCGAGCAAATTTCGCGAACTGCGCGCGGAACTCTCCTTAGCCTTAAGCACTTTCAACTGCTGCGACTCAGCCTCATCGGTGAACACAACCGGTCCGGAATGGCCCCGTTGATGATCGCAGTTCGACGTCAGTGATGTCATAGCCCACTTCTCCTCCAGCAGCCCCGACTGAAAACATCTCCGCTCACGTGTCTTGACCTCGTTGTCTCAACCCTCCTCGTTCCGTTCGTCCTTCCATGCGCAAGCGCGGCGCAGCCCCAACTAGCCGCACTCGCGAACATTGAATCGGCCAAAGAACACCTCACCACTGTCCACGACCGCCGCATCCATGGGCCGAACGCCTTGGCGTCCGCAGCGTGCGACCACGTCATAGGCGCCGTAAGTCAACAGCCCGTGCAAATCGCCCGAATAGTCCCAGACTGGCCACTCGATCTGGATTTGGCGGCCGGCATCCAACGCCGTTTGGCTTAAGCCGGCCTCGAATTCTGCTTGGGCCGCGGCCAAAACCGACAAATAGCGTTCAAGCCCGGATATCGGGTCCAGATGGTTATTGGGAATCGACTGGGCCTGACGCAGATGGAACATGCCCCGAAACAAATGATCCTCCGCCGACTGAGTCGCCGTGCACCACCCCAGATTGGCATCGGAGCGCACGCTCTCGCCGCCGCGCAAAATGCTGGCGACACATGCTTGGCGACGATATTCCGGCCGGCCGCCATCGGCGCGCACCGCTGCCTCGGCATAGTAGACTGCATGGTCGAGATGTGCATTGTCTTGAAACTCGGCTGCGTTGATCAGGCTCAGGCGATAAAAGGCCTCGGCGGTGAAGGGTCCGGGCGAGGAGCCCGGCGACGCCTCAATCACCGCTCGAAATGCAGATTCCGCCTCAGACAATTTCGCTCGGCTCGATGCGTGCCGGGCGTGATCAAAGCGCGCCTGGCCAAGTTTGTATTGGGCCTTCACCCAGTCATCCGACCGCGCAGGCGCAGCGCTCACGGCCTGCTGGAGCGCGTATTCGGCATCGGCAAAGCGTCCTTGTCCGCCAAGGGCCAGACGCTGCTCGGCCAGAAGCAAGTACGCGTTCACATGCTCGTTTGACCCAGTGGCCAAGTCGACCATTTGCTCGCAATAGCTGACGGCCTCGCGATGCTCATTGAGCGCGCCGTGGGCATGCGCGAGCGCTTCTGCGCGGGCATAGCTGCGCTTGTATTGGTAAGCCACAACATAGTGATCGATCGCACTTTGGATCGCCGCGGGATCGCCGTTCGCTCCGGCGTACAAAGCCCGTCCCAGGCCTTCATGGGCGTCGGCAATGAAATCATCCGCCGCGCCGGGCGAAGAAAGACTCAGTGCTTGACGGTAACCGGTCTGCGCGCAACTCAAGGCATGTGTGTCAACCGAACCGCTTGCCTGCTTTCGTTCAAACAGTTGCCAGCACGCGTTGGCTAAATCAGAATGAATACTTGGATTTCTGCGGTCATTTTTTGCGGCGAGTTTGAGCTCCGCCACCGCGCGTTCAATGGATTCCAGATCGTTATTTTCCAAATATTGTCGGGATAGCTCCACCCGCAATTGAGAAGTTTGATCTGGAACACATCCGAATATAAGTAAAAATGCAATTAATCCTGCACCCCTCAGCAGGTTGCATTTGGCCCCCACAGCCAATTGGTTCATTTTTCACCCAAGCCCTTGCTTCACACAACTTTAAGTTAACAAAATTTCAGCGATTTGGAAGTCAAATTTTACCGGCTCGCGTGGCGTTCATAGACGATCCGTGCACGGCAGGGTCGGCGATTTGGGAATTTTGCCTTTACTTTAAATGCACTACAGAGGGGAGGTTATTGCGTTCTAGATAAAAAAAACTTGCGAAACGCCACAATTCAGCCGCATTCGACGAGTCTTGCTCCCCGTCAAACGGAGGGGAACTTTAAACTCTGGCGTCGATTTCGCAGACATGATGAGCGCTGCTTAAACATGCGCGCAAGATTGCCGGTCGCGGGCGCTGCAACTCTATTGGCAACGGCGTTGCGCGTCACGCAGCGCCGCGGTCACCCCAGACAGCGAGAATTCATAGTAAGTCCGCTCGCCTTCGGCTGACGTCGCCTCTACGCGAAGCGTGTAGCCTCGCTTCATGGCGTTCACCAGGGCCCGGTCATCCTCATCGTCAGCGAAGGCGCGCTTTCCATCGGTGTAAAGCGACCAACTTTCACGGCCGACGCGGGCGCGAATCGGACCCTTGGGCCGCGGCTCATAGCCGAAATCGATATGCGGCCGCTCTCGCGCCGCCCCCGAACGCCACGTGGCGATCACAGCGGTGGCGTCGCCATGGTTGAAATCGCGCGGGACGGCGTCCGTGGCGCGCGTGACGGCGTAACACACACGGTCGCCGCCGACGCTCTCAACGAAGACCTGCCAGTCGCGATGCCGCGAGGCCAAACCGTCCGCCTGCGCAATACTCGCGCTCGCGGCTAGGCAGGCGCACCCCACAATCGCCTTCCACGCCCAGGACCGATTTCCCATTCTATGCAAACCTTTCTTCATTCCCCTTCGCGCAGCAGGCATACTCCGAAAAGCGCACCGCACCAAATAGCATGAATGCGCCATCGATTGCATCCACTAGCACCTCGCGTCCAGTGGATATTGTTGTTATCACATGAACGATTACGGTCCGGATTGATCCCTTGGTCCATCTTGCTGTGGAGTGTTCTTGTCAAGTCGCAAACATATCCCCTCTGCATCGCCAGATCGCGAGGCGCAGGCTGACGCTCTTGAGCGCATCGCCCATGCGCGTGATCGAGACGCGTTTGCTGAGTTGTTTGCGTATTACGCGCCCCGTCTGAAAGCGTATCTCCTGCGGCTGGGCGCAGATGACGCCACAGCCGAAGAGCTGGCCCAAGACGTGATGATCAATGTGTGGCGTAAGGCCGACACGTTTGATCGGCGTCTGGCCTCGGTCTCAACTTGGATTTTTCGCATCGCACGCAACCGACGCATCGACGCACTGCGTCGCGCCAATAAGGGCGATCTTGACCCGCACGAGCCACTACTGGCGCCGGAGGCTCCACCTGCGCCCGACGATAGCGTGTCCGCCATGGAACGGGAGGCCCGCGTGCGTGACGCCATGCAGACCTTGCCCGAACAACAATTAGAACTGCTGCGTTTGGCTTTTTTTGACGGTTTGTCGCATAGTGAAATCGCGAAACGCCAAAATCTACCGCTGGGCACTGTCAAATCGCGACTGCGCTTGGCGTTTGCCCGATTGCGATCGACCATTGGGGAACGAGAAGAAGAATAACCACGGGAAACTTGACCCGTTGAACCGCGGGTCTAACTCCTGCGTATTGGGAGTGGGTAACCCGTAGTATGGATGAGCATATGGTGCAGGAGACCGACAATCACGACGTGATCGCCGCCGCTTATTGGCGTACAGCATGGCCGGAGCCCATCCGACTCATGATGGAAACGCATGCCGAGTTGGACCCTGCGGTAGCAAACATGCGTAACAGCGCTGACCAAATCGGCGGGGCGTTGCTCGACACGTTGGAGCCAGCTTCCATGGGCGAAGGCGCGTTGGCGTCCGTTCTTGCTGCAATCGATGAGGATGAGCGCGATGATCGCGCGCACATGGCTGCTGCGTCGTCAGCCAACGATATGCTGAACGAGTTTATGGCTCTGCCTGACCCAGCCCGAACGATTGGCCTTGAAGCCTTTGCCGCAGGCGGATGGAAGTTCGCCGGGCGCGGTGTTCATCGCATGGAATTGGCGCGCGAGGGCGATATCAAGGCTGAGTTGTTTCGGATTGAGCCCGGTCGTGGCGTGCCCGCCCACACGCACCGCGGTGATGAACACACACTTGTTCTGACCGGTGCATTCCATGATGGTCGACGGCGCTATGAGCGAGGCGACTTGTGCGTGGCCGGACCGGACACTGACCACAAACCCATCGCCGAAGAAGGCGAGATCTGTTACGCACTGGCCGTGACCAACGCACCGTTGGCCTTCAAAGGCATGCTGGGCGTCATGCAGCGGGTGTTCGCCAGTCATTAAGGGCCTGGATTTACGAACCGGCGTGACGGTGGCCTCGTGCACACGCGATATAGCTGCTTGGGCTGCAAGCCTGAGTTGACGCCATTGCGCTTTGCCAGCCCTGCTTGCAACAATTGACGATCAAACGTTTTTTGGCGATCGTAAACGACGCTAGTGCGCCAACACTGGCGCCGGGTCTTCCAGCCGTTCGGCAAGGCCTTAACTGCAGGTGTAACGCGTCCCGTTCGAGTTGTGGAGTTCGTTGGGCCTCGATTGTGGGAGTGGGGGGTGGTCTACACTGACGTTATGGAAGCGCCTGAAGTCCCGGCCGTTGTCACGGGTCAAGAGCTCACGGTTGTTGTCCCCACATTCAACGAAGCTGACAATGTGGCGTTGGTTATTGACGCCTTACACAATGCGCTTGACGGAAAGTTGAGCTGGGAAGTGGTCTTTGTGGATGACAACTCACCCGACGGTACGGCTGAGATTGTTAAACGCGCCGCTCTTGAAGACCCGCATGTGCGCTGCATTCACCGCCTTGGGCGGCGCGGCCTGTCCACCGCGTGCGTTGAGGGCGTCTTATCCAGCTCAGCGCCATTTGTGGCGGTCATGGACGCCGATCTGCAGCACGACGAAACCATTCTCCCCACCATGCTGCAGACAGCGCAGCGCGAAAATCTCGATGTGGTGGTGGGCAGCCGTTATGTTTCTGGTGGCGGAGTTGGCAACTGGGACGCCAACCGACAACGCATGTCGAAACTTGCCACACTCATGGCCTCCATCGTCACGAAGGTGAAGCTCAGCGATCCGATGAGCGGCTTCTTTTTGATCAATCGCGCGACATTTAATCGGCTGGCGCCTGACCTTTCCGCCATTGGCTTTAAGATCTTGCTGGACCTGTTCGCCACGTCAAAAACGCCGTTGCGATTCGCCGAAACGCCCTACCAATTTCGCTCACGTCAGCATGGCGAGAGCAAGCTGGACAACCAAGCCGCCTGGGACTTCTTCATGTTGCTTGCCGATAAGACCGTCGGCAAATACGTACCAGTGCGCTTTATTTCTTTCGCCGCCATTGGCGGCACCGGCATCGCCGTACACCTCATGGTGTTTTCCCTGCTTTATTATTACGCAGCACAAAGCTTCAATATTGCCAAGATTGCCGCGGTGGTCTTGTCCATCACGTGGAACTACGCGCTCAACAATCTTATCACCTATCGCGACAAACGCTATCGCGGCTGGCGTTGGTTTACCGGCCTGCTCTCCTTCATGGTGGTGTGTTCGGTGGGCGCCGTGGCCGATGTGGGCGTATCATCATACCTCAATTCCGAATTGGAGCGCGGCGCTGTGTTGTTCACTTACGCTGCAGTGATCGCCGGCATTCTGGTGGGCGCGGTGTGGAATTACGCTGTTTCGTCAGTCTACACTTGGCGGTCAAAGGCGAAGTAGGCCGACCATTGCCTAGCGCTCGTCAGCAGAAGGGGCGGAAACCGCCGCCTTCCGCCGCCCCTTTTGCCGGTCGCGGGCGGGGCCATGGCCCTTGGGTTTGAGCGCTTCAGCGCCCGGGCCGCCGGGCATGATCGGACGCGCCGGCCAACCGCCCAGGCACAAAGAGCGATCATAGAGCGTGATCGCCGCCGCAATGCCCACATTCACGCAAAACTTCGTGGGGATTTTCACCACATGATCACAGCGCGCCACCATTTCCGGCGTCAGCGATCCGCGCTCGCGCCCCAGCACATAGGCGGCCATTTTGGGATGGCGGAACACCGGCAGGTCGACCGCATCATCGGTCAGCTCGACGCCCACCAGCTGCACGCCCTTGGGAAACGCCATGTCGTCAATGGTCTGCCAGTCATAATACGGCACGTGCTCAAACGTGGACGAGGTGTCGGACTTTTGCACTTGGCGCGCGCGGTGATGGGCGCCCACGGTGAACACGAACGCCGCGCCGAAGGCGTGGGCGGTGCGCATGATGGCCCCGAGATTCATGGGCTTGGAGATCCCCTCCACGCCCACGGCGAAATATCCGCGCGCAGCTTTGGTCATAGGGTAAATTTTGGTATCAGGGGGCTCCACGTACAATCGTTCATAACACGCCTCAATACGCCGCTGATTGGGGTTCGCCCTTGCGGTCGATCCATGCGCGCTTGAGCGCGGGACTGGTGAAGGGCATGGCGATGCGTCCGCGATGATCCACAGCGATCAGTCCGCCTTCCCCGCCTTGCTTGGCCATGTCCGCCAGCGCGCCTTTGGTGGCTTTGTCGAGTGATTGCCTGCCATAAGCGATGCGCGCGGCGACATCGGCGGCGACGGCGGCCCTGATAAAATACTCCCCTTGGCCTGTACACGAAACGGCCACTCGCGTGTCCGCCCAAGTCCCCGCACCAATCAATGGCGTATCACCCACCCGTCCTGGCAATTTAAAGAAAACCCCGCCCGTCGATGTGGCGGCGGCCAAATGACCGTGCTGATCACGCGCCACGGCGCCCACGGTGCCATGCGCCAGGGCGCTGGGGTCCACCGGCGTTTGGGGAGCGGTTGGCGTGAAATAACCTTCTGGGTCGGCGATAGCGGGAAATCCTTGCTTGGCGGCAAATTGCGCAGCGCCTGAACCCGCCAACATCACGTGAGGCGTTCGTTCCATCACGCCGCGGGCGACCTGGACCGCGCTTTCAAATCCGGTGAGTGCAGCCACAGCGCCAGCCTTGCGAGTGGCGCCATCCATGATCGACGCATCGACTTCAAACACGCCATCAGTGTTCGGCGCCGTGCCCTTACCCGCAGCATAGTATCCCGACGCTTCAAGCGTGGTGACCATGTCCGTGACCACGTCCAGCGAGGATGCGGCGGCGCCGAGCGCGTCGCGCCCTTTGGCAACCACGTCGCGCAAATGGGTCAATTCCCTTGTGTAATCCCGATCAGGACTGGGTCCTGCTCCGCCGTGAATCACCAACGCAAACGATGACATAGTCAGCACTTTCCACTTCCATTGACACCGCGCCACAAGCCCAAACCCTATGCTCGCAGGGCGACTCTGCGCTATGGCTGTCATTTAGACATGACCTGAGCGCGCGCATGCGTAAATCTTTGAGGGAATGTGCTTGAAGACACAAGACGGAGAGGATCGCCCTTGGGGGACTCGCTGACTGCCCGAGAAACCAGTGTGCTGGACATGTTCAACGCCCGCACGCCCTTGGTGATTCCCAACTATCAGCGAGAGTATAGTTGGACTGAGGCCGAAGCAGGCAAACTCTTGGACGATTTGTGGGCATGGGCCTTTGACCTCGAGTCGCCGGGCCGCCGCAAAGCCAATATTCCCCCCTATTTCCTCGGCGCGATCCTTGTCGTGGAACCCGATGACGATGATGCCGCCTTTGTCGTCGACGGACATCAACGCTTGATCACGCTCACAATCCTGTTTGCCGTTTTGCGCGATCTGGAAAGTGCGAAAGACCGACGCGTGGCGCTGCACGATTTGGTGCGCCGACGCAATCGATCTTTGGTGCGCCAGTCGGCAGGTTGGCGCTTAATCCCCCTGGAGCGCGATCGCGACGCCTTTGAGCGCTGGGTGCAAACCGATGGCGCAACGCGCAAGGCGGAGCAAGATCTGGGCGACCTTGATGCTCCCGACGCTCAGCTGCGCATGGTCGCCAACGCGGTGCATTTGCGCTCAATGCTCAAGAAGGAAAGCGCCCGACGTCGCCGCGAATTCGTAACGTGTGTGCTCACCCACACCTTTTTTGCACGCATCAGCGTCACCGATCATGACGCCGCCTTCGCCATGTTCGAAGTGATCAATCAGCGTGGTCTGCCGTTGGCCCCAAAACACGTGATCAAAGCCCGCGTCTTTGAGGAACTCGAACGCGGCTCGGATCTGGAACGTCAGGCAAACGCCACATGGTCTTCGCTAGAAGCGCGCTTTCCCATGGCCCGTCGTGATGATCGCAGTGACATTGACCTGTTCGAACGTTTTCTTGACACCTTTGCACGCAGTGAAGAAACGGCCCGTCGGGCGCGAACGGGAACCAGCCTGATTCAACGGTTTGATCGCGCCGCTTCGCGACATGGTGTTGACCAACTCGTGAGCGACATCTTGCCTGCGGCCGCTAATGCATACGCGGCCTTCGCGATGCATCCCGCCCGCATAGCCACCGGTGATCGGGACATTGACCGACTGTGTGAGTTCTTGTCCTGGTGGGAGGATGAGGAGTGGTCCGCTGCGGCCATGCGAGTTTTGACGTGCCACCCCGACCGGGAAAAGCGCATCGCTATCCTGAGCCGCCTGGAAAGATTCGCCGCCGTGATCGGTTTGGCCAGCGAGCGCAAGGACCGGCGGCTGCGGGACTATCACCGCATCGTTCTCAATGGCGACAACTTCGATGCGCTGATGGATCCCAAGGGCGAGCTGGAGCCGCGAGCAGATTTGGTCCGCCTGGCGCGCGAACGCCTCTATGATCCATTGCCACTCGAAAAATCCACGCGTCGGGCGATCCTAGCGCGCGTCAATGCCTTGCTCGACCCTGGTGTGCATCCGCCAATCCCCTCGCGACAAGGATCGATTGAGCACATTTTGCCGCGCAGCGTGACGCGCAACACCGAAGCGGCGGAACTTTACCCAGAATGGACTCGTTCAGAGGCCAAAATGGCCATGGAAACGCTGGGCAATTTGGCGTTGATGGATAATGCGGACAATGCGCGGGCTGACAAACGTCCCTACCCCGAGAAAATCGCCATCTACTTCAAGCCTGACCGTCCATCCGCGTTCGCATTGCTGGAAGACCTGCGTCTGCATGGCATTTCATCGTGGACGCCAGACAGCTGGCGTGAACGCCATGAGCGTTTGGCGGGATTGCTGGTCAAGGCTTGGGAGCTGGATGGGACGACATCGCAAGTCAAAGCGTCAGAATTGACAACGTCCTAATCGCTATTCAGAGACTTCAGCCTTTCCCATCAGTTGGCGAATTGCCGAGCGATGATGATCTTTGACGTGGCCGCCAATCATGCTGAATGCCGTCAGGAGGACAGTGGCGTCATCGGTAAAGCCCAAGCCAGCAATGAAATCGGGAAGCAGGTCAGTCGGCGTGACAAAATAGGCGATGGCGGCAATGAGAATGGCCTTCACCCGAGCTGGAGTTGTCGGGTCTAACGCACAAAAGTAAGCGGCGCCAACCTCCTCGGAAAATGGAATGTGGCCCAAGGTCGACCAAAACTTCTTCCAAAAGCGTTTCGAAAATCGCTCATCGTTTGCGTCTTTAGCGCCAGAGCGTTCCTCGGTCTGATCTTCATCAAAACCTTTGTCCATGGTGTGTTGTTCGCCCGCGTCGTGTTATCGCGCTGTTTATCACTTGCAATGTGGATCGATCCTGGCCGGATCCCGATCGCATGCACTTCATAAGATGGAGGACGTTCATGGAAATCAAAGACCAAAGCGCTGTGGTCACTGGCGGTGGATCGGGATTGGGCGAAGCCACCGCGCGTGCTTTGGCAAGCGCCGGCGCCAAAGTGACCATTTTTGACATTGACGAGAACAAGGGAAAGGCCGTTGCGTCGCAAATCTCCGGCGTATTCGCCAAAGTGGACGTGTCGAACGCCGAGAGCATTCAGTCCGGCCTTGAGGTCGCGCGCAGTGCCCATGGCCAGGAACGCATCATGGTGAATTGCGCCGGCATTGCCTGGGCGGAAAAAACCGCGAGCCGGTCTAAGTCGGACGGCAGGATCAAGGCGCATGACTTCGCCGCGTTTCAGCGGGTGTTGAACATCAATCTATTAGGATCGTTCGCTTGCGCCTCCATGTCGGCCGCCGGCATGATGGAATTGGATCCGCTGGGCGATGCAGGCCGGGGCGTGATCATCAATACCGCCTCGGTGGCGGCGCAAGACGGACAAGTCGGTCAAGTCGCCTATGCTGCGTCGAAAGGCGGTGTCGTGGGCATGACGCTTCCAATTGCACGGGACCTGGCGCGTGAACAAATCCGTTGCTGCACGATCTTGCCGGGCTTCTTTCAAACACCGATCTACGACACGCTTCCGCCCGAAGTGGCCGAAAGCTTAAAGCGGCATTTGTTGTTCCCGCCGCGATTTGGTGCGCCGAGCGAATACGCCGACTTCGTTCTGACCTTATGCAGAACCGACTACATCAATGCCGAATGCATACGTCTCGACGCCGGGGCGCGCATGCCGCCGCGCTAAGCGCTAGTATCCCGGCAGTTGAATCTGGGTTGAGAGGTTCCGTTGCACTTCACGCGCGTCGTAAGCGCGAGCATTGGCGGCGGGCTTCTCCCCGCTGCCGAGCCGGATTTCCGCGACAGCCTGATAGTTGGTAATCTCGCGAATATCGATGTCGGAGAACCCTCGCCCATACGGCCGCCAACCGTAATAGGGGTGGTAATACCGCAACCCGTAGCCGTAGCCGAAGTATCCGAAATTGTCGTAGCTGGTGCCGCGATAGCGGCGGTCTTTCTCCACATTCCGGCCCACAACTTCGAACCAATCAAAGCCATTCTGCAATGTCAGTTCTGAAGCGCGATAGAGCAGATAGGTCTCAACCGTGTCTAATCCGGTGAGCGAGTTACCCGAAAATGACACGCGATATCGATTGTCTTCGATTTTCGTGTCCTGATAGCCGTACTGACTGTTGGGCCCCACTGGTCCGTACGGGGTTTGCGTTGCGCACGCCGCCAGAGCGATGGCTGATCCCGCTAGCGCCAGCATCCGAAAATTCATGTCTGCCTCATCCCATGGTCACTTATCTGACTTGTACGGCACTATACGGCGCCGCCCGTCGCCAAGTCGAGCATGAGCGCAAGATTTGAAGCCAAAATACGGTCACTCAAAATCAATGCGTGGTGATCTCAATGTCCGCTGCTGTCCATTTCGTGGGCGCGCCTAAATCAGCGTGCGCCACGCGCACCGAGTGAATGGCCGCGTCAATCTCGCAGCGCCAATGATTGAGGAACTTACTCAGACGGGGAAACCGCGGAGCAATATCTTCCAGCTGCCAGACAAAGGTCTGCAGCAGTCCTGGGTGATCGGGGATGTGGTAGAGTATCTCTGCGGTGGTGAGCCGCTTTGCCCCAATGTGCACCATGGCTCGCCCTTGGCCATTCAACGGGAAACTCGCAACCATATACGCCTCCTTACTGGAAAAGTTTTGCGCAAGGAGGCGCTATAGGCAAGCGGTTTGAGAATGAACTTTCGTCAATTGACGACACATTAGCAGCAAAATGCTGTTGCTGCCAATGATGTCATCCAGGATTCACTTGACCGATTGAGGAGTGCGCGCGCGCTCCACTGACGCCAAGATCACTTCATAAGCACGGTCCACCGGCTCAACTGAGTTCACCTTAACCCACTTATGAGGCTCCAAATCTTTGTAGCGCTCAAAGAAATGGGTGATCTTCTCGATCAGAATATCCGGCAAATCGGTATAGTTTTCGACGCGATCATAATAGCGCGTCAGTTTGTTGTGGGGCACCGCGATCACCTTTTCATCAAGGCCGGCCTCATCTTCCATCATCACAACACCAACAGGGCGCACACGCACCACGGCCCCGGGCACCAAGGCGCGCTGGCCCACGACCATCACATCCATGGGGTCGCCATCTTCAGACAATGTGTGCGGGATAAAGCCGTAATTGCACGGGTAACGCATTGACGTATAGAGAAAACGATCGACGAACATCGCCCCGGAAGCTTTGTCGATTTCATATTTGATCGGCTCTCCGCCCAACGGCACTTCAATGACCACATTCACGTCAGCAGGCGGATTTATCCCCGTTGGTATTTTTGACAGATCCATTGTTCACCCCAAAACCATAAAACATCAGCTTTAGACGCTGCAGTGCAGCATGTCTATTAGCAGGCGTGCGCTCGCGCCGGTCGTTTGCTTGAGCTAAGGCGTTTAGGGCAATTCCACTCGACAGGCCGGTGCGCCATGAACTCGAAACATTTGCAAACTCTGGCGTTAGCCGCAGCATCAGTGCTCGGCGTGGTGAATCTCATAATCGCCGTGCTGTTTCATCAGCCAGCTCCCCATGCCGACATGGTCGATGTGGAAGCGTTTTTTGACCATTGGTCACTGGCGCGCGACGGTCTAGAGCCGCTGCTCACCTATCCTGACAACGAACATCGCTCATTCTTGCCGCTTTTATTGCAGGCGATGGATCATGACGTCTTTGGGTCACGCGGCATTTTTCTGGCGATCGTTCATGCGATGTGTTTCGCGCTGGTCGCGGCGATCATCGCGACCCATGCCCGCTTGGCGCTGAACTGGGCGGGCTATGGCGTTTTGGCGGCCGCCGCCGCGATCGTGGTCATGCTGTGGTCTGAGCATTGGTACAACATTTCACGGCTCAAGCAGACCCACATTTGTTTGGCGTTGTTGAGCTTCACGACGGCATATTGGCTGCTGGCGCGCGCAGACGCACGCAGCAACACTCTCTCGCCGCAGGCCAAATGGACCTATGTGGCGGGCGCATGTGCCTTGTTGGTCAATGCTGGGTGGTCATTTGCGGCCGGATTAGCAGCCTTCCCAGGCGTCATCTTACTAGTGTTTGTTCGCCGTTTCACTTGGGCTCAAAGGGTGACGGTGATTCTGGCCGGTGTTTTCACCGCCGCCACGCGCACCTGGGCTTCAATCCTCGCCGGTTCACCCAGCGCCAGCGGCGACCTTGCCCCTCCGGTGCTCGCGCAACTGCACTATGCGGCAAACTTTGTGGGCGGATTTGCACGACGCGCGCTGGGCGGGGATGAAATTGTGGCGCCGCTCTTGGGGCTCATCGGGATCATCGTGGCGGGACCAGTCATCTGGCGGGCGCTGCAACAGCGCGGCGCAAGCGCGAATGCAGCCGATCAAGGCGCCCTATCCGATCGCCGTCAATCGGCGTCATTTTTCACCTTACTGATGATTTGGTCCATTATCTGCACAGTCGGCATCACGCCCAATCGCGCCCAGCTTGGCGCCGATCAGGCCTTTTCGGGACGCTATCTGATATTCTCCGCCATATTTTGGGTAAGCATTTTGCCTTTGCTGGCTCTGGCTCAGTTTTCATTCCCTCGCTGGGCGCGGCGCGCGATTGTGAGCTTGATTGTTGTGTTTGCCGGGCTGATTGTCCTCACTCAACCGCGCGGCTGGTTGAAATTGGCCGAACACCAGCGCAGGGTCGCCGTCGGCGCAGTCGCGGCGCATTTTGATATTGCACCTGGTCATCCCTATCAGCTGCATGTCCAAGACATTCTGAGGCCGGTGGTCGCAACCGCTCGCGATGAAGAACGCTCGTACTACGCCCGTCCGTGGGGCCAATGGCTCTTGGGCAAAAACCTGGATCAGCTGACATCGCCAGCCCCCCAGATATGCGATCGCGTTGACGGCGCCGTCGCACTCTTGCCAGCGCCTGATGGCGGACTGCGAATCGCCGCTCAATTCAGCGGCCCAAACGGCGCGGGACCGAACGGCAAGTGGATTGTGCTGATGCAGGGCGAGGACGTGGTCGGCTTGGCCCGGCGCGGTGAAAGCTTTCCCGATGCGCCGCAACTCATTCACAGCGCACACGCCTCTTACGCAGGATTTGCTCGCCTAACCGGGGACACGCCCGTTAGCGCGATTGTTGTCCTGAGAGGCGGGCATGCATGTCAGGTCGCGATTAAGGACGACGCGCGCTAAAAATCGTAGGCGCGGCCTGCCTTTTCCCAATCACCGTAGCGCGTGGGTTCAGGCCCGCTCGGACCATCGGTCTCGCTCGGCCTATCGCCGGCTTGGCCATAGGCCTTGCGGCGGCGAATCTCGGCCTCGCGCAAGGCGCGTTTGGCAGCATCACTCAACGCTTTGCCCTGCGCCGCACCGGGAATGTCGCAGTCCAGGCCGCTTTTCTGGTCAGGCTGAATTGCGTCCGTCATAACTCCACTCCATATCCGCTACACGACTGGTCTTTGATAGGTTGGTCGTCGATGGGCAATGTCTAGAGGTGTCACATCATGGCGATGTTAAATCACGTAAGAACTCTCGGCCTGCTTGCCGCACTCACGGCGTTGTTTGGCATTGTCGGATTTTTCATTGGCGGGCCTCAGGGCGCGGGGATCGCGTTGCTGATCGCGATAGGCATCAACATTTTCAGTTACTGGAATGCAGACAAGGTGGTGCTGCGCGCCTACCGCGCCCGACCGGCAGAAGAACTCGCCAGCGACCCGCGCGTGCGCGCCTATCTTGAGGATACGCGCGCTTTGGCCAGGCGTGCAGGGCTGCCGGAACCCAAAATCGCCATTGTGCAGATGGACCAACCTAACGCCTTCGCCACTGGCCGCAATCCGGATAATGCGGCTGTCGTGGCGTCCACAGGATTGTTGCGGATGCTCGATCGCGATGAGATTGCCGGCGTGATGGCGCACGAGTTGGCGCATGTGAAAAATCGCGACACACTGACCATGACCGTCACCGCGACCATCGCCGGCGCGATCGGCATGCTCGCCAGTATTGCCTTTTGGTTTGGCGCCGGGCGTGATCGCGGCGGCGCCTTAGCCACCATATTGATTGCAATTCTCGCCCCCATCGCGGCGAGCATTGTCCAATTGGCAATCTCACGGGCCCGTGAATACGAGGCTGACCGAGTGGGCGCTGAGATATTAGGCGATCCGCGACCATTGGCGTCTGCGTTGGCGAAAATCTCACAAGGCGCTGCGCGCATTACCAATGAACAGTCCGAACGCAACCCCGCAATGGCCCATGTTTTCATCATCAATCCCCTGAATGGCCAACGTGCAGACAATTTGTTCTCCACCCATCCGGCCACGCAAAATCGGATCGATCGGTTGATGGGATTGGACCTGTCCGGAGATGGCGGATTGCGGCGTGAAACGCGTGAGGAGGCCGCCACGGGATCCGGTCCTGTTTGGTCGCGTTGAGCCGGCGCGATCCCATGCAGCATTTGAGACTAGCTTAGTGTCAGCACCGTCGGCCACAAAACGCTCGTCACGACAGCCACAAACACGGGTCAACGGCGCCCGGGCCATCGCAAGAAATACGCTGGTGCGTGTCCTCGATCAAAGACAAGCCCTGGACACGGCCTTCGACGCTGAGCTCAGTCAATTGAGCGCGATGTCCGACGCCGACCGGCGATTTGCCCGCATGCTGGCGACCACCTGCCTGCGTCGACTGGGCCACATTGATCACGCAATTGGGCAGTTCCTGCAAAAGCCTATGCCGGCTAAGGCGAAACACGCCCGAGCGATTTTGCGGCTTGGCGCAGCGCAGCTTTTGTTTCTCGACACGCCAGCTCACGCCGCGGTGGATACGGCTGCTCGGCTGGCGCAGAGTGATAATGCGACGCGGCCGTTCAAAGGTCTGATCAATGCCGTCCTGCGACGCATTTCGGACGCTGGGCCCAGCATTATCGCCGACCAAACGCCTGAGTCCAATTGGCCCGATTGGCTGATTGCCAGTTGGCGTGACACCTATGGCCACGATCAATCGGCGCTCATCGCCAGCGCCAGTGCAACAGAACCGCCCTTGGATCTGACGATCAAATCGGGCGATGTCGCCGCCTGGGCAAAGCGCCTGGGCGGCCGAGCGATCAGCGCGACAACCGTCAGACTGACCGAGATGCGCCGTGTGCAGGACCTTGAGGGCTATGAGGACGGAGACTGGTGGGTGCAGGATCTCGCCGCGGCAACGCCCGTCACGGTTTTGGGCAATGTTTCCGGTTTGCGCGTGCTTGATTTGTGCGCAGCGCCGGGCGGCAAGACCATGCAGCTTGCCGCGCGTGGCGCTGACGTTGTTGCCATCGATCGATCTGCTGACCGGCTTCGGCGGCTTCACGAGAACCTCAAGCGCACAAAGCTCACCGCCGAGATCATGGTGCGTGATGGTCGAAATATCGATGACTTGGGGAAGTTTGACGCCATCGTGCTTGATGCGCCGTGCACCGCGACGGGAACTCTGCGGCGAAGGCCAGATGTGGCGTGGTCGCGTTCTCCAGGCGATGGTGGCGCATTATCAGAAATTCAGTCAGAGCTTGTTGCATCAGCGCTTGGCGCACTCAAACCCGGCGGGACCTTGATTTACTGCACATGTTCGCTTCAGCCCGAGGAGGGCCGAAACGCCGTCGACTCAGCGCTGATGAGCGGCGCCGATGGCCAATTCCTCCCTATTAGGGATGAAGAATTACCCGCTGGATTTGTCTCGCCTCAAGACGACGGAACCGTGCGCACGTTTCCGTTTGCACTAGGAGGTGATGGCGGAATGGACGGATTTTTCATTGCTCGGCTTGTGAAAACGGGCTGAATTCATGGCATGTTCAGCGGATTTAACTATCTAAATGGTCGGATAAGCGCAAAATGCGCAGGGAAAAGCGAAGAGGATTGGTCAATGTTGTCGTCTACTAATGCATCGCGTCCGCGGTCTGTGCTCACGGCCGTGATTGTGGCGTTTGGATTAGCGCTAAGCGCTTGCGCCGGCGGTTTGAGCTCAGGCGACTATCAACGGGCAGAGGCGGGCCGGGTCAATCGGGTCGACTCAGGCGTGATCGTGGCTAGCCAACAGGTCCAGATTGAAGGCACCAAGAGCGGCGTGGGCACGGGTGCTGGCGCTGTCATCGGCGGAGCCGCCGGTTCGAGCATTGGCGGCGGCACCACAGAAAACGTGATTGCCGGCGTGGCTGGCGCAGTGGTTGGCGGTCTTGTGGGCGCGGCCGTTGAAGAAGGCGCGACACGTCAGACCGGTTTTACCTACACGGTCCGCCTGGATCGCACGCAGGAATTGGTCACCATCACGCAAGCTGACCAATATCCATTGCCTAATGGCATGCCGGTCTTCATACAATATGGGGCTCGCGCACGGATCGTGCCGCAACAAAGCGCACCGGCTTACCCCCAATATTAATGACTTTGGGCGGCGTCTGCGCTCAGGCCCTAGCTTGCGCGGTCAAGGGCCGATTGGTATCGATAGCGCATGTCGTCGCCCGTCAAGTTAGCCCCGTCCATCCTCGCCGCCGACTTTTCAAGGCTGGGCGAAGAGGTGCAAAATATGACCGCAGCCGGCGCAGACTGGCTGCACCTGGACGTCATGGACGGACACTTTGTTCCCAATATTTCCTTTGGTCCCGCGGTGATCCAGTCACTGCGCCCCCTGACCGACATTCCGTTTGACTGTCATTTGATGATTGCGCCGGCCGACCCGTATATCTCAGCGTTCGCCGAGGCTGGCGCGGACATTATCACGGTGCACCCAGAGGCCGGTCCCCACATTCATCGCACAGTGCAGGCCATTCGCGGACACGGGCTTAAAGCAGGCGTATCCCTCAATCCCGGCACGCCCGCCTCGGTGCTCGAGCCATTGCTTGGCGATATCGATCTGGTTCTGGTCATGTCGGTCAATCCAGGTTTCGGCGGTCAATCATTCATTGATCGTCAACTGCACAAAATCGAAGCCGTGCGCGGCATGATCGACGCCCAAGGAGCAACGGTCGAGTTAGAAGTGGATGGCGGGATCAACGCACAAACGGCAAGGCAATGCGTTGACGCCGGCGCCACAGTGCTTGTCGCTGGGTCTGCGGCGTTTCGGGACGGGTCTGCGCACTACGCAGAGAACTTAACCGCATTGCGGCAATTGGCGTGAGAATGGGGCTATGAGGCACGCGGCAAAGGGGGAAGGCATAGGAGGGCTCGGCCGCGACGCCCTGCGCCGTTTGCGGCGGGGCATCGCGACGGATCTCATCCGCAATCCGCTCTATCGTCAGTTGGCTTTACGCGGTGCGCCGCCAGGACTGTTGAAGGCGCGGCTATTGGCGCTGCGCATGGGCGATGAAGCGCGTGGCCGCAAAGCGCTTGCTGGCGCCATGCAACTTGGCGGGCAAGCAATTGGGGCGCGTTCAGACCATCTGACCGTGTGGGATCGTGTTTCCGACCTCAACCCCGCTTTTCGAGCGTTACACCAGTTTGAATGGCTGCGCGACCTGCTGGCCGTGCAAGATCCTGCAGCCATGACCCATGCGATCGGCCTAACCGATGCATGGATCGAACGGTTCGGCGAATGGGACGACGCGGCGTGGCGGCCTGAAATTGTGAGCCATCGCATCTTGGCTTGGTTAGCCGCAGGGGATGAACTGTTTGCCCATGAAACCGAGGGAGACCGAAAGCGCCTGACGTCTTTGGGGCGTCAAGTGCGCCATCTGGAACGCAGCATCAACGCGCTTCCTCAGGGCGTCGGCCAAATTTTCGCGGGAATTGCTTTGGCCGCAGCAGGAACGTGCCTGAGCGGAACCGATCGCACTTTGGACGCCGGGCTTAGTTTGCTGGATGTCCAACTTCAACGCCAAATTTTGATCGACGGCGGTCATGAAAGCCGCTCGCCTGAAGTCGTGGCCGAGATTTTGGCTGACCTTTACGCGCTCGATGCGCTGTTGAGTTCCAGTGGCGCAACTACGCCGCAAAATGTGCGGCGCGCCATTGACCGCATGACTCCGATTTTGCGCTTCTTCACCATGAGTGATGGCGGTTTGCCCTCCTTTCATGGCGGGTCCGCCGGAAATCGCGCCACGCTAGCCGCCATGTTGAATGATGGTGAAGACTCCCCGCGCACATTCGATTTTGCGCCCCACAGCGGCTATCACCGCCTGGCTGCCAACGGGTGTGTGGCGATCGTGGACACCGGCGGCCCGCCCGACCCAACGGCCAATGCACTTGCGCACGCGAGCTGCCTTGCGTTCGAATTTTCCGCGCCCAACGGCCGCCTCATTGTCAATTGTGGATGGTCGCTTGGACACAATGAGGAAGATCGCCAGGCAATTCGCGCCACATCCGCGCACTCCACCGTCACCGTTGCAGGCGCTTCGTCGTTAAAACTCACCGATAAAGGGATTAAACGCGACTTGCGTGGCGCACATGGTCTGGGGCTAATCGCCGCCAAGCGCACCGAAGATGACCTGGGCTATTGGGTGGAAGGCGCCCATGAAGGGTATCGGGAGGCCTATGGTTTAGCTCACCGTCGCACCCTGTTCTTGGGATTGCGCGGGAACGAACTACGCGGCGAGGACACCTTGTTCCGCCCGGTTTCCGACCCGGTGACAAAAGTGAGCGCGAGCACCCCTTATGCGATCCGATTCCACCTGCACCCCGCTGTAACGGCAACTTTGGCTCGGGACTCCAGAAGCGTTCTGTTAACGCTAACGGACGGAGAATGTTGGCGTATGCGCACTGATGCGGGGTCTCTAGCGGTTGAGGAATCGATTTATCTGGCTGAGCCAGGGCCTGCACAGCCGAGCCGACAAATTGTGATTCACGGAAAGACACAGCCAAACGGTCCACTCAACGCACCTCCAAACCGTGTGCGCTGGGCGCTTCAGCGCATCGGCCACACGCCTGCTGGCTGACGGGGCCATGGACGCACCGGGATTTGATTCGGCGCGAAACGCGGTGGTTCGATTGGCCCAATCGCGCGCGGCGCTCGGCTTGGTTTTGCTGCACGATGTTATCGTCGGCGCTGCGGCGATGTTTTTGGCGGTCCGAGTGCGATACGCCTTTGTGGATATTGACGAACCGCCGTTTACGCCTCTGCGCGCGGCCGTGTTGTTCGGATTGGTCGTGGCGGTGGTGTTCCCTTTATTAGGCGTGCACCGTGGCGTTTGGCGATTCACCGCCCTGCCTGACCTGTGGCGTTTGATCCAAGCGATCACGTGGGCCACGCTTCTGTTCGTGCCGATTTGGTTCTTGCACGACCGGCTGGCCGGTTTTCCTCGCTCCAGCCTCCTGATTCACCTGCCCTTGGCCTGTGTCATGCTGGGTTTGCCGCGCGTTTTGACAGCGTTGTCCGCAGGTGGCGGGTGGCGGGCGCTCGCCCGGGACGAAGACCCCACCCGACCCAGCGCTGTCCTTGTGGGAGGTGAAGAAGCCCTCGATCTGTTCTTGCGTGATTTCGAGGCGCGTCCCAATGGCGCCCCATTTCGTATTCGTGCGCTGATCACACTCGAACCGGGTCACACCGGCCGATCTATTCGTGGCCGGCGCGTGTTGGGCGATATCTCCGTGCTCAAAGAAGCCGTGGGACAATTGCGCGCCGCTGAAAAGCACGCGCCCGACGTCATATTGGTGGAGGCGCCACGATCGCGCGCGCATCTTAACGCCATTTTGAAGGCCTCTGGTCAGGCCGGTTCTGAGGTGGTGCGCCCCACAAGCCGGCCGGGCCGCAACAGCCTTACCCCTCTCGACGCCGCAGATTTACTCAATCGCCCCACGCGACGGCTGGATATGGACCGCGTGCGCGACCTCATCGCTGGCAAACGCGTTTTGGTCACCGGCGCCGGCGGGACGATTGGATCAGAATTGACGCGCCAGGTGGTGCGGTTGTCTCCTGCTCATCTGACGCTTTTGGACGCCAGCGAATTCAATCTTTATGAGATCGACATGGAGCTACGTGAGATCGGCTGGACCGCCGACGCCGCGCTTGGCGATGTGCGTGATCCGGGCCGTGTGAGCGATGTCATGGCGCGCGCAGTGCCCGATGTGGTCCTCCACGCCGCGGCGCTCAAGCACGTGCCACTGATGGAACAAAACCCCCATGAGGCGTTTTTGACCAATGTGCTCGGCACAGTGACCGTCGCCGAGGCCGCCCAGCAGGCTGGCGTTGGCGTTTTCGTGCTCATCTCCACTGACAAGGCCGTCCACCCCACCAATATCATGGGCGCGTCAAAACGCCTGGCGGAGCTGTTTGTGCAAGCCGTGGACGCCGCCGATCCCATTATGCAAGCTTTGTCGGTGCGGTTTGGCAATGTGCTGGGGTCGACCGGTTCAGTTGTGCCGTTGTTTGAAAAGCAAATCGCGCGTGGCGGACCGATTACAGTGACTGATCCGCAGATCACCCGATATTTCATGACGGTCCAAGAGGCCGCTTCGCTTGTGCTTCAGGCCGCCGCGCTGTCGAATACGTCAGCTTCCGGCGGCGGCGGGGTCTTCGTCTTGGACATGGGTGAACCGGTGCGCATCGAAGATCTCGCGCGCCAATTGTGCCGGTTGCGCGGTCTAGAGCCCGGCGTGGACATTCAAATCATCCACACCGGATTACGACCGGGCGAAAAGTTGCATGAGGATATATTTTACGCGGCTGAGAACGTCACCCAAACCGAGGCCGACGGTGTCTTCACCGCCATCGCCCCCATGATCCCGTTAACCACGTTACGGCCCAAACTTGAAACACTCCTGTCCGCCGCACAGAGGCGAGATCGAGCTGGATTGTTCGCCGCGCTCCAAGACGTGCTTCCCGATTACCGGCGCCTTTCCGATTTCAGTGGCGGCAATTCGTAAGTTTCACAGCAACTGACCAGGATTTGCACCGTCTTGCGATCGTGCTACTCGAACGGTCATGACCGCATCATCACACACTACCGCTTCGCCTAACGCTGCTGATCTCGCACCCCTGCGCCGCGCTCTTATCTCAGTGTCGAACAAAGACGGCCTTGATCGCCGGGCGCGCGCCCTTGTGCAGGCTGGCGTTGAGCTGATTTCCACCGGCGGCACTCGAACGGCGTTAGAACACGCCCAGATGAGTGTGACGGATGTATCGGCCGTCACGAATTTTCCTGAAATCCTCGATGGTCGCGTGAAAACGCTTCATCCTGGCGTCCATGCAGGAATATTGGCGCAACGCTCCAGCGCCGAACATCTTGGGATTCTGGATCAGCACGCCATCGGCTTAATCGACCTTGTGGTCGTCAATCTCTATCCGTTTGAACGCACCTTAGCGTCCGGCGCGCCATTTGAGACCATTGTTGAGAACATCGATATCGGCGGTCCAGCCATGATCCGGGCGGCGGCGAAAAACCACGCGCATGTCTGCGTATGTGTGGATTTTGACGATGTGGACGAAGTGCTGGCCGCAATGGACCAGCATAACGGACATACGCCGCTGAGCCTGCGTCAGAAACTGGCCGCTAAGGCGTTTGCGCGCACCGCCGCCTACGACGCCATGATTGGCCAATGGCTGGGCGAAGCGACGGGCGAGCTTTATGGTCCCCACGCGTCAATGGGCGGAACGCGTGTTACTGCCTTGCGCTATGGCGAAAACCCCCACCAAGCCGCCGCATTGTATCATTCTGGCGAAGAGCGCCCTGGTGCGTCGCGCGCCAATTTGGTGCAGGGCAAACCCTTGAGTTATAATAATATTTCAGATGCCGACGCCGCCTTTGAGTTGGCGGCCGAGTTTGAACCGGAAACACCGACCATCGCCATCATCAAGCACGCCAATCCATGCGGTGTCGCCACAGGCAGTAGTTTAGCCGACGCCTATCAGCGCGCATTGGCATGTGACCCGGTGTCCGCCTTTGGCGGCGTAATTGCTGCGAATCAGCCGCTGGACGCGCCAGCCGCCAAGGCCATCACGTCGATTTTCACCGAAGTGGTTATAGCCCCAGAGGCCAGCGAGGAGGCCATTGCCGTCTTCGCCACCAAGAAGAATTTACGTCTCTTGTTGACGGGCGGGTTACCAAATCCCCATCAAGCAGGTCAGACCTTAAAGACGGTCGCTGGGGGCTTTTTGTTGCAGGATCGCGATGCCGCCCGCGTGTCGCGCAGCGACTTGAAATTCGTCACAGAACGTCATCCCAGCGAGGACGAAATCAACGACATGTTGTTTGCATGGCGGGTGGCCAAGCACGTGAAATCCAACGCCATTGTCTACGCCAAAGACGGCGCGACTGCGGGAATTGGCGCGGGGCAAATGAGCCGTGTCGATTCAGCCCGCATCGCTGCACAAAAGGCGCAAGACGCAGCCAAAGCTGCTGGCTGGTCAGCGCCTCGCACCAAGGGGTCCGCGTGCGCATCCGATGCATTTTTTCCCTTTCCTGACGGTTTGTTACAGGCAGCGGAGGCTGGCGCCACCGCCATCATCCAGCCTGGTGGTTCTGTACGCGATGAGGACGTGATCAAGGCCGCCAACGGCGCCGGTCTTGCAATGGCCTTTACCGGAGTGCGTCACTTCCGCCATTAGCGCACAGACGGCGGGTCGCTCTCGTGTATTGCGCTAGGGCGGGATGGAGAACAGCATGCGTATTGTGATGTGGGGCTTGTTGGTCTTGCTCGGAGTGTTCGTCATGTCCATCGTACTAATGTTTTCCGCAATGGCCGGCCGCTTCGTCAAAAAAGAGGAGCCGGATGAGCTTGGAGACGATTTGGCCCCGCACATGACGATTGTGATGCCCGAGGGCGAGGGGCCGTTTCCGGTGGTGCTACAGTTTCACGGTTGCGGTGGCCTGGTCACAGCTGATGGGGGGCGTCAACCGATCATGGACGAGTACGCCAAATCATTGGCCAAGCGGGGCATTGCCTCCGTTTCGGTCGAAAGCTTTCCTCACCGGCGCATCAATCGTAGCGAAGCTCTGAACCGGGTGTGCAGCGGGCGCAGGTTTCGCGGGGCGGAACGTGCTGGCGACGTATTGGCGTCGATCGACCATGTGCGCGATCTGCCATGGGTGGATTCTGATCGGATCGGACTTGCCGGTTGGAGCCACGGCGGCTGGGCCATCATGGACTTGTTGTCCATGGACCTGATTAAAACCATCCCACACAATTTGAGTTCCGTTCCCGCCGACAAGCTGGACGGCGTTGAGGCGGTTCATCTCACCTATCCGTGGAGCGGTGCGATTATCGCGCGCACGCCGAATGCGGGTTGGTCATACACGCCGCGCACCCGCGTGGTGATGGCGGAAAACGACTCGGTCGCACCCAATGTGGGAACGTGGCAAGCCATTGAACGGATGCGCAATTCGGGCGCGCCAGTCGAAGTCCGAGTGTTCGACAATATGGATCATGCCTTTGATGAACGGTTCCAGGAACCTGGATCGCACCTTAAGTTCAATGAAAAGCAAGCCGCAATTGCGCGCAGCGAATATGCGGAGTGGTTCGCCAAAGTGCTCTAAGCCCCAAGTTGGTTATCTCTTGGGCCGCCACTCAGGCGCCTCCACGTCGGAGAATTCGCGCAGCGCCGTCACCACAATGGTGAGCTTGGAAAGCGTCCAGCTCTCGCCCGCTTCGATTTCCGTGAGGAAATCTAAAAACCGTTCGGCATCCTCGGCATAATGCTTCGAGAAACGTTCAAGCGTGTCATCGACAAACGCTTCGGCGTCCTCATTCTCTCGCGGCGGCCGTTCTGCCATGTCCATCGCCATACCGACAATGGCGTATTGCTGCGCGTAAAAGTCCTCAATCAAGCGGCGCACGGCGAGCCGGTCCCAGTGTTCGGGAGAAGACAGCGTGCTTGAGGCAGCGCGCAGGCGATCAAACCGATAACGATCGCCCATGGCGTGATAAAGTCGCGCTGCGGAGTCCAGCGGCCATTTCCGCGAGTCGGCCATATCGATCACATCCGACGACGATACGAGAGCCCGCAGGACCCCCACCCTTTGAGCAATGTCCTCTGGCGCTCCGGCTTTGACGAAATCGCGCATCCGTTCGGAAATTCGGCGTTGCTCGAAAGGCGACACAATCTCGGTGGCCTTCTCGCGCAACGTGTCCACCGCTGGTTGATAGGCGCAGATGATCTCATTCAATGAATTCGGCTTTGCGTTGCGGAACGCCCCGCTGCGCCGGACCAGCCAATAGGTTTGGCGACGAAGGATTGAAATCACCTCTTCGTAAAGATCAACCTGTACGGAGGCTGGCGCCACATTATCAAGAAGATGGATTTCGTTGATCAAATCGGACAGGCGGAAGATATGTCGCGCGGCCTCGAACGCGCGTGCAACAGCATCGGTGTCGCCTCCAGTGCTTTCCCGGGCGCGGTGAACGAATGTGGGGCCACCGAGATTGACGAGATCATTGGACAATACGGTGGCGATGATCTCGCGGGAAAGTCTGTGTCCGCGAATTTCCTGAACGAATTGGTGCAGCTCGTCGGGGAAGTAGTTCACCAGCATGGAATGGAAATGGGGATCGTCCGGCGTGGCGGATTCCAGGATGCGATTGAACACGGCGATTTTGGCGTGACCGATTAACAATCCAATCTCCGGACGGGTCAAACCCAGTCCCAGATCCTTGAGTTCGCGAAACTCTTCGGGCGACGGTAGGCCTTCTACGCTGCGGTTGAGTTCACCGCGTGACTCAAGCCGGCCGATCAAGCGCTCATGCGCATCCAAATCCTCTGCGGCGCCGGATTCGGCCAACGAAATCGCGAGGGTTTGATCGTAATTGTGCCGAAGGACATGATTGGCCACATCGTCGGTCATGGCGCTCAAGAGCGTGTTGCGCCGCTCCAAGGTCATGCGGTCAGCGCGCATAACACCATTGAGCAAAATCTTGATATTGACCTCGTGGTCAGACGTGTCCACGCCAGCCGAATTATCCACGAAGTCGGCATTGAGCTTGACGCCATTTCGCGCCATGGCAATGCGTCCAGCTTGAGTGGCGCCCAAATTGGCGCCTTCGCCAATCACTTTAGCGCGCACTTGTTTCGCGGTGATCCGCAATGGGTCATTGGCGCGATCGCCCACCCGGTCATCGGTCTCCCCTGGCGCTTTGATGTAGGTGCCGATCCCGCCAAACCACAGCAATTCAATGTCGGCCGCCAGCAAGGCGGAAATGAGCTCAAACGGCGCTGCGCTATCCTGCTTTAAGCCGGTCAAGGCCCGCATTTCGGCGCTCAGAGGAATGGACTTGAGGTTTCGCGAAAATATTCCACCGCCTTGTGAAATCAACGATGTGTCATAGTCCGCCCAGGTGGAGCGATCCATCTCAAACAAGCGTTTGCGTTCATTCCAACACGCTTCAAGGTCCTGCGGATCGGGGTCGATGAAGATGTCGCGATGATCAAACGCTGCGAGCAAACGGATCTGTTTGGACAACAACATACCATTGCCGAACACGTCCCCCGACATGTCACCGACGCCGATGACTGTGAACGGTTCATTTTGGATGTCCTTACCCAGTTCGCGGAAATGGCGTTGCACCGCCACCCACGCCCCGCGTGCAGTGATGCCCATCTTTTTGTGGTCGTAACCAGCGGAGCCGCCCGAGGCAAACGCATCGCCCAGCCAAAACCCACGTTCCAAGGAAAGACCGTTAGCGATGTCGGAGAATGTGGCCGTGCCCTTGTCGGCCGCAACGACCAAATAGGGATCGTCACCATCCCAAGCCACAACGCGCTCAGGTCGTTTCACCGCGTTGTCAACCAGGTTGTCGGTTACGTCCAACAGCCCTGAAATAAATGTTTTATAGGCGCGGATGGCTTCGGCTTGAACCTCTTCGCGCGATCCGCCGCGCGGCAAGGCTTTGGGGAAGAATCCGCCCTTTGAGCCCACCGGAACAATCACTGCGTTCTTGATCTGTTGCGCTTTAACCAAATCGAGCACTTCCTTGCGGAAGTCGTCGCGCCGATCTGACCACCGAAGGCCCCCTCGCGCCACCGGGCCAAAGCGAATATGAACGCCCTCCACGTGCGGCGCCCAAACAAAGATTTCGCGATAGGGCTTGGGTTCGGGAATGTATTGCAGCTCGCTCGAGGCGATTTTCATTGCGATCCGCGATTTGGCGCGCCCATCGTCATCATGTTGATAGAAATTCGTGCGCTGTGTCGCGGCAACCAAATTGGCGATGCGCCGCAAAACCCGATCAGCATCAAGGCTTGCCACATCGTCGAGCTTGGCCGCAATTTTCTCTTGGATCTGGGACTGTTCTTGCTCGCGATCACCCAAAAATTCGGGGCTGAACCGCGCATCGCGCAGGTCGAGGATGAGGCGCACGATTTCGGGATTGTCAGCCAAAGCCTGTTCTTGAACGCCTTGAGATGGGTCTTGGCCGGTCTGCTGGCGGAACCGAGCGCAAGCCCGCAGAAAACACACATCCCGCCACGGCAATCCGAGAATGGTCACCAGGCTGTTGAACCGATCGTTTTCGTTATCGCCGCGCCAAATCGCTTTGATTGCGTCTTCTATGGCCGGCTTAATCGTTTCAAAAGACGTGGCGTTTTCTGGGAGCTCCACCTCAAAATCACGTATGCTCACAAGGCCCAGCCTTGCGCGCTCGTCAGCATCCGATTGCACTGACCGATTGACGTTGAAGCCGGTTTCGCTGACCACGCCGAAGCCCAAGCGTTCCAACAACTCCGTCAGTTCTGACAAATGCGCGCGCGCCCCGCGCTGATACAATTTGAGCTTGATCCGCCCCGACGGCAGGCTGGCGTCCTCATACGCGCGCACCGCCAGGACATCTTCGTCTTGTGTTGCGCACAAATCCTCAATGATCAGAGCGTCAGTGCGCGCCTCATCGGGGGAGTATAATTCCTGGTACCCGGCGGAAAAGGCCCCACGAAAGCTGCGGATCATCGGCCAAAGCGTATCGGCATTGTAGGCGCGCACCTGACGTTCAAATTCATCTTCCCATGTGCGCGCATAAGCCGCCAATCGGTTTTCGAGCTGATCCACGCTGGGCGGCTTTTGGCTGCGGTCGGTGCCGATAATGAAATGAACACGGGTCAGCGGTCCGTCGCCAAAGGACGGGATGAACGATTGGATTTCCCCGCCATAGGCGCTGGCGAGCATGTCGCCAATTTCTTCACGCACGGTTGAGTTGAACCGCTCGCGCGGCACGAATGCAAATGCCGAGACGTAACGATCATAACGATCTCGACGAATGAACAATCGAGGCCGCGGACGGTCGAACAGATGCAGCATGCCCATTGAAATGCGGAACAACGCATCTTCATCGCTTTGGAACAACTCATCGCGCGGATAAGTCTCAAGAATGAACTCGAGCCGCTTTTGATTGTGACTGCCCGGCGCTTTATCGGCGCGGTCCATCACCCTACGAACCTTGCGGCGAATGAGTGGGATTTCGTCCGTCGGGGCCAAATAGGCTTCTGAAGTAAACAAGCCGACGAAACGCGTTTCGCCGATGACCATGCCATCCGAGCGATAGCGTTTGACTCCGATATAGTCCATCGCAACGCGCCGATGCACACGCGACTGGAGATTGGATTTGGCCACGATGATAGGCGTGGGTTCTCTCAGAAAGTCAGCGATGCGCGGTGTGATGATGGCCGGCTCATTGGCGTTGCGCAGAACGTAGCGATCGGAATCGCGCAACACACCGCGGCTGCTGTCGGGAAGCACATTGGGTTCGCGTTGAGGATAGTCTCCCTCTTCGCTCACCGGGAATTCGTAGGCGCGGCACCCCAGAAACGCGAAATGGTCGCTGCGCAACCAACGCAGAAACGCCACCGCTTCGTCCCGCTCTTCGCCCGAAGCGCTGGTGCGCGCCATTTTGAGATCATCGATGACTTGATCCATCCGGCTGCGCATATCGGCAAAATCGGCAACAGCCATCTCAAGATCCGCCAGGGCCGCTCGGACCTCGTTCAAGATGGCGGCGCGTTTTTCCTCTGGGCAGCGCGCGATGTGCACCTGCATCATGGATTCCGTGACCACTTCACCGTTTTTGACGCGCTTGCCCTTGGCGTCCCGTTCAACGATCGCGAGTGGGTGAAACATGGCCAGGACTTCACCGCCTTGGGCGTTAACTTCGCCCATGATCGTGTCCACCAGAAATGGTTTATCCGCCGTGATGACTTCCAAGATATCGCGGCCCGAATAGGAACCGTCCGCTCGCCTCCCAGGCTCGAGCCTCGACAACGTGGCCCCTTTTTCGCGTTGTTCGCCAAAATTCCAAAGTTGGACGCTGAACGCGGCCAGATCGTCCAGATCAATGCCATTGAGATCCTCGGGAATCACGTCTTCGGCGATTTGATCCAGATAACGGGACATTTGGGCGTCAGGCTTTTTGCCCAATCCGATGCCTTTCGACATCAATCGCGCCGCGCGCGCCTCAAGATCAGCCCCTGAAAACGCCATCTCCGCGTTAACTACCGAATCCATCGGACTTCCTCCCGGAATTTACCGCCGCGTACATAGCGCGACGTGTCATGTTTCGCTGCGTTCAACCAGCTATAAATGGACATTGCCCATCATTCGATAGAGAGTTTGCGGCCATCACGTTGCGAAGGGTCGATTTTGCGCTATGACGTCGCAATTGCGAAGAGATTAATCCCAAAATGTCCAGCGAATAAGACGGAGCCGCCGGGCGGGGACTTGTCCCGACGGCTCCTCAGGCCCCGCTTTGCAGGCTGGGGGACGCACGCTGAGGCCTGATTTACAAGCGTCCAGCCTATAATGCTCGGCCGATTCGACGCTTGCGTACAGTACTACCGCTGCTGGGCGCAACTTCGGAAGAACTGCAGCGCAGCAGCGCTCGTACGGTACTACCGCAAGATACCGCAATCTTGCCGAATTTGCGACCCAACGGTAACAGTTTAGCCTCATTTCGACAGAGTGGACGCATTCGCCCACAGATATTTTCCAAATGTGCGGCCACACGGATTATCCAATGATCCCAGAAAGACTCGGGGGCAACACCTTTGGAAGTGGCGAAGCACATTAGCCGCTTTCCGTGACTGAATGGCGTGTTGTGCGCCAGTCCGGCCGCGGACCATCCTCGCTTGGAAGCACTGGCGGCGCCACGCCCTTACTGACCGGCGTTGCACTAAACTTCACAGGGTTGGCCACCAATTTCACCCGCGCACCGCGTTCAGGCGAGTCAACGTCATCGACCATGCCTCTTGCCCGAACCTGGGGGTCCTCAAACACTTCAAGCAGTGAATTCACCGGTCCGCATGGCACGCCGACCGCAGATAAAGTCATTCGCCAATGGTCGCGCGACTTTTGCTTAAAGACCGGGGCCAAGATGGCGTTGAGTTGTTTCAGGCGACGGACACGCGCGGCATTGGTGGCAAAGCGTGTCCCAAGGGCGAGATCCGGTTTGCCAATCACGTTCGCCAATTGCGCAAACTGACGGTCATTGCCCACAGTGACCACCATGGCTCCATCGCTGGCTTGGTACACATCGTACGGCGCGATGCTCGGATGTGTGTTGCCACGGCGCTTGGGCGCCTTGCCCGTCGCCAAATAGGCCGAAGCCTGATTGGCGAGCATGGCGACCTGACAATCGAACAACGAAATATCGATGTGCTGGCCCTCACCGGTTTCGCGAGCATGGTGAAGCGCCGCCAGAATGGCGTTGGCGGCATACATCCCGGCAAAGAGATCGGCGATGGCCACGCCCGTTTTCATGGGTGCGCCGCGCGGGCTGCCCGTAATGCTCATCAGACCGCCCATGGCCTGGATAAGATGATCGTAGCCGGGCAGTTTCGCGGCTGGCCCGGTTTGGCCAAACCCGGTCAGCGAACAATACACCAAGCGCGGATTCAATGCGCTGAGACTGTCATAGTCCAAACCATAGGCGTGCAGCGCGCCCACTTTGAAATTCTCAACGATCACATCGGCCTTGCTGGCCAAACGACGCAAATAGGTCTGTCCGTCTGTGGTGGACAGATCCACCGCCACGGCGCGCTTATTGCGATTGGCGCACAAAAAATATGTGGCGTCCGACTGCGATCCGTCAGTTGAGGTCAAGAACGGAGGCCCCCATTGGCGCGTGTCGTCGCCGATCCCAGGGCGTTCGACCTTGATCACGTCGGCGCCAAAATCGCCGAGAAGCTGCGTCGCCCAAGGCCCGGCGAGCACGCGCGACAAATCCAAGACCCGCACCCCGTCTAGCGCCATGGGTGATGGAGGCGATTTGGTTTCAGGCATATGTGACAAGCGTCCTGTTTTGGGTCACTCGACTCTCAGCTGGCAAAATATGGGGTATCATGACTTGCATGCGATTTGGACCGGCGGTTTGCGCCTGCATCGTGCTTTTCACAAGCCGTGCACAAGCCCAGGGCTGCCCA
>CAZWVH010000031.1:0-34464 GCA_964636945.1 uncultured Caulobacterales bacterium
TGACGGGACTCGCCGGTCTTTGAGTTAGCCCCGGCTCCAAGATTGGAGTTTAGAGCTGGGAAAGAGGTTCAAGCCTGAAAAGACCATGGCACGTCTTCGAGAGATTGAAG
Organism: uncultured Caulobacterales bacterium; assembly: GCA_964636945.1. Taxonomy (GTDB): domain Bacteria; phylum Pseudomonadota; class Alphaproteobacteria; order Caulobacterales; family Maricaulaceae; genus CAZADA01. The sequence goes on from CAZWVH010000031.1 coordinate 111, forward strand.
TCCGCATGGGTCGTGGCGAGACGGCTGCTGCGGCAGCACCAGCAACCGCCGGGATTAACAGTCCGGTTGGACCACCTCGATGGGGCAGATCAGCTCCTTACCGACCTTAAGCAAACGCTGAACGATGCGGGAGCGTTCTTCGAATTGCGCTGAGATGACTGCCCGGCTAGGTAGACGGCATCCAAAGTCGTCAAAACGCAAATGGCACGCCCTAGGGGAATCGAACCCCTCTTTCCAGGTTGAAAACCTGGCGTCCTAACCGATAGACGAAGGGCGCATGCGCAACGATCTGGGTACATATAGGGCTCTGGTCGCGGGTGCAAGAGCCGGGATGACAGGTCAGTGCGATTGCGCGGACGCGGCGTCTTCAATCTCCACATCCACGTAATTGCCTTTACCAGGTTTAACCCGCAGCGCCACATGGGCGCGAGCATCGGCGCGCAAGACGTCCGCCAACCCAACATCACCGGCGCGAAAGGCGATGGCGTGAACACGCACGCCGTGTTCATCCTCCAAGGTCGTGCGCAAATGACCTGTGCCCACTTCGCGCACGCCTTTCACGCGCAAATCGCGGGCGGCGAAAATGGGTTCTGGATTGCCCGGGCCAAAGGGCCCCGCTTGGGCGACGCAGTCGGCCAAGGGGCGGCCAACTCCGCGGGCGCTGATCTCCGCATCCACGTGCAATTCAGGCGCCTGAGCAGGTCCTTGCGCACGGATACGCGCATCCAAAGCCTCAGCCAGAGCGTCGATCTTTCCGGGCGCCACGGTAAGCCCGGCAGCCATGGCGTGTCCGCCCCCGGCGATAAGCAGTCCGTCGTCACGGACCGCGGCGATGGCCGCGCCAAGATCGACGCCAGCGACTGAACGCGCCGAGCCCTTGCCCACAGCGCCCTCACCGCGCCCAACGCCAATAACCACTGCGGGGCGGGCGTAGCGCTCTTTTAAACGCCCAGCCACAACGCCAACCACGCCAGGGTGCCAGCCTTCGCCAGCCGCAACGATCACCGATCGGTCGAGGGCTTTGGGATCAGTGTCAACCTGGGCGATGGCGGCCTTCAGCACATCGCTTTCAATGGAGCGCCGTTCGGTGTTGAGGGAGTGCAATTGGGCGGCGATGGTTTCAGCCTCGCGTGTGTCATCGGTGGATAACAGGCGCGCGCCGAGATCGGCCTGACCGACGCGCCCTCCGGCATTGATGCGGGGCCCGTGTACAAAACCCAGCGTGGTGGCGGAGATGGTGCGATCGACGCCAGCCACCGCGCTGAGCGCATTGACGCCGAGATTGGGTGTGGCGTTGATGACTTTGAGTCCCTGGGTGACCAGAGCGCGATTGAGACCGATCAACGGCACCACGTCGCAGACTGACCCAAGCGCAGTCAGATCGAGCCATTGCAGTAGATCCGGCGCGGGACGCGACGCGGTAAACACGCCCCGCCTCCGCCCCTCTCGGTTCAACGCCGCCAGTAACACATAGGTCACTCCGGCCGCCGCGAGATATCCGCAACCTGATTGGCAATCGGGCCGATTGGGATTGATGACGGCGGCGGCGATGGGCGGTGCGGCGGTCATTTGATGATGGTCGACCACCACCACTGTGAGGCCTTCTGCGGCTGCGGCCTGGAGCGGTTCATGGGCCATGGCCCCGCAATCGACGGTGACGACCACCTCCACCCCGCGCGCTTTGAGTGCTTTAAAGGCTTCGGTGTTGGGGCCGTAGCCCTCATCAATGCGGTCAGGCACATAAAGCTCGCCGTCCACGCCAAGCGCGCGCCAATAGCGCAACAACAGTGCAGCCGAGGTGGCGCCATCCACGTCATAGTCGGCAAACACGCACAGTTTGCGGCCCGCCTCCACCGCATCGAGGATCACGGCCGCGGCCGCGTCCATATCAACGAAACTGGCTGGGTCGGGAAAGAAGCCGCGCAGCGTTGGATTCAGGAAATCGGCGGCGGTGTCCATGGTCACGCCGCGAGTGACAAGGACGCGCGCCAGCGCTTCAGGCACGTCCATGCGCCGGGCCATATCCCCCACCACTTGCTCATCGGCGCGGCGCGAGATCCAGCGCTGGCCCTTGGCTGACTGTGTTACTCCAAAAGTGGTGGCGGACATGACGGAACCTACTCCAAAATTGACGCGTACACTGTCAGCCGATTCGGAAGACTGGATTGGCATCGCCCCGGTCATCCCGCCATCAGCCCTTGCGTTTGGCGCCAATGCGGGGAACCAGAGCGCATCAATCACCTAGATCATGACGGGCCCCTCGATGACCGAGTTTTCCCCTGCAGAACTGTTTCGCCTGACCAAGGCCGGCGCGTTGTTGTTGAAAGCTGAGGACCGGCTGCCCGTGCTGGGCTCAATCGCCTGGGACCGATCCCATGCTGATGCATTCTTCGCCAGTGGTGAACGCGAGCCGCCAAATCCCGAGTATGAGCGTATGGATCCAACGCCTTCGCTTGAAGGCGTGGCGGCGGCGCGCGCGCTGATCAATGGGACAAGCCCCGTGCATGACTGGCTGGGCCGGTTCGCCGATGTCACTGAACACACCGCACAATTGCTGGCGAGTTTGGGCACAGCGGAGTTCTATCAGCACTCCAAGGCCCTTTATGGCGATCCATTGGTTCCGATCGCAGATGGCAAAACCAACGCGCTGGAATTGGCCAGCCGGTTGGAAGATGTGCTCGACGATTTTGATTTGGCCTCGCTCCACCCCCATGAGCCCGAGGCGATCACGGCGATGCAACTGAAATCGCTCATGGACGCTGAACTGCCCAAGTATTTTGGCGCCCGCGCACCGCGCGTGGAGGTGACGCCCAAGGTGTCAGCCAAGGCCGCAGCTGGTCGCGACTACATCAAATTGCGCGAAGACGCGGTGTTTTCCGATTTGGATTTGGCCCAATTGGTCCAGCACGAAGCGCTGGTGCACATCGCCACCAACTTTAACGGTCTGGACCAGCGGCACTTCCCGCTGCTCGCTGAGGCCCACCCTGGCAATGCGCGCACTCAGGAGGGGCTCGCAGTTTTCGCAGAGTACATCTCCGGCGCGCTTGATCCCCACCGGTTTCAGCGACTGGCTCACCGTGTGATCGCCATTGATATGTCGGCCGAGGGCGCAGACTTTCTCGAGCTCTATCGTTTTTTCCGCGAACACTCACCGGATGCGCCAAAGATTGAGGCATTTGAGAGCGCGCGACGTGTGGTGCGCGGCGGACTGGTCAATGGCGGTGGGCCATTCACCAAGGACTCGGTGTATCTGGGCGGGCTGGCGGAGGTGCATAACTATTTGCGCGCGGCGGTGCGCACCGGTGATGTGAGTTATGTGCGCCTTTTGTTTGTGGGCAAATTGGATCTCGCCGATTTGGACGCCATGAAGATGCTCGAAGACGCTAAGTTATTGGTCGAACCGCGCGTGCTGCCGCCATGGGCGCGTGATTTGCGGTTTTTGGTGGCCAGTCTTGCTTACTCGACCTTCCTCAATCGGGTTGATCTGAGTTCGGTGGCTGCGCGCTTCGCGCCGCTGTTCGCTGAGCCGATGGAACACCCCAGCTAAGGCAAATCATGGCTCGGCAAATACGTTGCGCCGCTCGATCTCGTCGTCGATCTTATCGGCGTCAATCGCCCAGTGATCAAGCGTGCGCGGATCACGGCCCGCATCAACGGCCAGCGCGGCCAGATGGCCCTGATTGGTCATCAGTGTTTGAGGCAAAACCGATGCGATCGGGTCAGCATAGGCTTCATCAGGGCTGATAATCGTCCATCCCTCTTTGCGCAGCGCGTAGACCAGATCGTCGACAAATTCGGCGGCCAAGTCGTTCTCATGCAACAACAACACATGCGCCGGTGAGCGACCCAACGCCTCTATGGCGACGTCTTCATAAAAGTCTACCGCGTCGATCAACATGGCGATGTAGAGGTCGCAAAGCGCTTGCATGTCGACCTGGAGCCCAGCATCGGCCGCCTCTTTCCAGCGTCGCTCAATGTGCCAGTCGAAATCATCAACGGTCACATAACCGTTGAACAGTTCACGCTCAGCCAAGGCGTCGCGCAATGCATCTCGCTTGGACAGCGGCCTGCCTTCGTCCAAGAAGGGGAACCGAAACCAGGCGCGCCGGTTCGGCACCCCCTCCAACAGGGTTTCCGCCTGGTCAATGTCGGCGATGTAGTTCTCTTTCTTGGTGCGGGTCAGCCACTCATGGCTGTGGGTGTGGTTGGCGATTAAATGGCCAGCCTCGCCATAGCGAATAATCCGCGCCCGACCTTCCTCGGTTTCCATCCCGCTCGTGGTCACGAAGAAGACGACAGTCTCCACATTAGCCTCTGCCAATCCGGCAATGAGGGCCGTGGCGCGTTCGTCACCGTCATAGAGCGGCCCTTCGCCGCGCGGCGCATCGTCAAACGACAAGGCGATGCGCTTGGACTTTGCATTGTTGTCGGAATCTTGGGCCGCTGCCGCCACCGCCATGAGCAAGGCCAGAAGAACCAAAACGATCCGTGTAAAACGGTCCATCTCCCCCCCAGGTGATCAATTGAACAAACTTGCGGTGGGACACTCCATACGCACGGTGCGCGCCGCACGATCAATCGACGTGAGCACCAAGGTCTCTGTGGAGCACTCGCCGCCCAATTCCTCCGCCCCATCCAGCAAAAAGCCATGGGTCACGCCGGAGGCCGCGAAGATCACCCAATCTCCGCCAGCCAAGCCGTGAAGATCAAATTTCGCATCCGGGTCCGCTACACCCACACGGTCAGCGCGCGCGCGTTCTTCGTCATTGCGATAGTGAAGCCGCCCCTGCATCTGTCCCCCGACGCAGCGCAGGGCGCTCGCAGCAAGAACACCTTCAGGCGCGCCGCCGCGTCCAATATAGAGGTCGAGTTCCGGATTTTGCGCCACCGCGATGACAGCGGCGACATCCCCATCGGGGTAGAGCTGAATGCGTGCGCCGGCTGATCGAATTTCTTCCATGATCGCTTCATGGCGCTCGCGATCGAGCATGGCCACGTTCACTTCGCTGACCGGTTTGTTCAGCGCATCAGCAAGAGCGCGGACATTTTCAGCCGGTGATTTGTCCAAATCGACAACGCCCGTAGGCAAATCCGGGCCAACGGCGATCTTATCCATATAGACATCGGGCGCATGCAAGAGGCCGCCGCGCGGCGCCAGGGCCAAAACGCAAAGGGCGTTAGGCATACCCTTCGCCGTCAACGTGGTGCCTTCGAGCGGATCAAGCGCGATGTCCACAGCCAGTCCGCCGGCGCCCACTTCCTCACCAATGTAAAGCATGGGCGCTTCGTCGCGTTCGCCTTCGCCGATGACAACCCGACCATCAATCGCCATTTGACCGAGCGCTGTGCGCATGGCGTCAACGGCCGCTTGGTCGGCGGATTCTTTGTCGCCGCGGCCAATCCAACGCGCAGACGCCACGGCGGCGCGTGCAGTCACGTGAACGGCTTCGAAAGTCAGTGCACGCAGCGCCGACGGGGATGTGGACATGGTAACCTCCTGAACTGCCAAGCGCTTAGCACGATGCGCGGGCGCTAAAAGAGGGCAAATGCAGAAAAGTGGACCTGACCTCGGTTCGATAGTGGCTCTGGTGTGACGCTAATCCTCACTGGCGGCGGATTGGGCCCGTTTCCTTTCAGCCAAGGCGTCCAATTCGATATTGAGTTGCTCCAGCTCTGCGATGGACTTGTCCCATTCAGCCGGGCTGCGCAAATCCGCTGGCATTTGGGGAACATCCGTGAGCCTGGGATAGCCCGGCTGGTCATCTGAGAATTCTTCGGCGCGCTGATAGACCCAGCTGTCTTTCACATCGGGATCATCTGTGCTGGATGCACATCCGCCCACGACCCACACCAGTGCTGCAATGGATGCACATCGGCCTGCGTAGCGCATCTTCACCCCTCTCAATCCACTCACCGTTCGGCGCGCAAAAGAATCATTCACACATGCGCTCTACAAGCGTTCTAGACCCAGGCCGCATCCATGTACAAGCTGTCTGATAGGTAGGGAGGTCAAATCATGGTCAATTCGTCTTCAGATGGGGGACCCAACCCGAACGACTGGAGTAACTTTGGTCAAGACGGCGCAGAGGCTATGGAGCGACTGGCTGATACGTTCGCTGAGGCCTTAGCGCGCGCAACCGCAGTATGGGCCGACAGTCTGCAGGCCGTTGAACGCAACCCCAGTGTCGCCGCCCCGGATCCTGACCCAATGCATGTCGCCAAGGATAGCGCTGCGGTATTCAGCAAGATTGCCTCTGATCCTTCCGCCATCATGAAAGCGCATGCCGAATTCTGGACCGGCGCCATGAGTGTATGGGCAAATGCGGCGCAACGGTTGGCGCATGCGGATGTTCCTGACGCCATAACGCCCGACCGCGGCGATAAACGCTGGCGCGATGAAGATTGGTCGAAACAGCCAATGTTTGATGTGATCAAGCAAATGTATTTGCTGACCTCAAATTGGCTGGTCAATCTGGTGGAGAATGCAGAGGGCGTGGATGAAAGCGCAAAACGAAAGGTGCGCTTTTTTACCCGTCAAATGGCTGACGCTTTCTCCCCGACCAACTTTCCCATGACCAATCCCCAAGTGATGCGCGCAGCCCTGGAAGAAAAGGGCGAGAACTTTATTCGCGGCATGCGCAATCTCGCCGAAGATTTAGAGCGTGGAAAAGGCCGCATCGCCATCAGTCAGACGGATTTTGACCAATTTGAAGTCGGGGTGAATGTGGCCACAACCCCAGGTCGCGTCATCCTTGAAACGCCCATTTTTCAATTGATCCAATACACGCCGCAAACCGATAAGGTGCATGAGGTTCCCCTGCTCATTTTTCCGCCGTGGATCAACAAATTCTATATTCTGGACTTGCGGCCTGAAAACTCGATGGTGTCGTGGCTTTTGCAACAAGGCTATCAAGTTTTTCTGGTGTCTTGGGTCAACCCAACGCCTGAACTCGCTGATAAAACCTTCGACGATTACATGGAAGAAGGAATTTTCGCAGCAGTGGACGCCGTGCGCGAGCAATCCGGCCAAAATGAAATCAATACCGTTGGATATTGTATCGGGGGGACCCTCCTTGCCTCGACGCTCGCCTATATGGGTCAAATCGACGACACCCGAATCCAATCAGCCACATTCTTTGCGGCGCAAACTGATTTCAGTGAAGCCGGCGATTTGCTCATGTTTGTCGATGACGATTGGCTGGACGAAATCAGACGCCGCATGGATCAACATGATGGAGTTTTGGACGGCCAAACTATGGCGGACACGTTCAACATGCTGCGCGCCAATGATCTCGTCTGGTCTTTCATGATCAACAATTACATGCTGGGAAAAGATCCCAGGCCCTTCGATCTGCTGTATTGGAACTCGGATCAGACACGGCTGCCGAAAACCCTTCACTTGTATTATCTTGATCAATTCTATCGAAGGAATGCGCTTTCGAATGGTCAGCTCAAGATGAACGGACGTCAGGTGGCGCTTTCAGACATCAGGACACCGGTATTCTGCCAAGCCAGCCGCGAGGACCATATCGCCCCCTTCCGCTCGGTTTACAATGGATTGCGCAAGTTTGGCGGCCCCTCGCGCCTGATGTTGGCCGGTTCGGGCCACATCGCCGGTGTGATCAATCATCCCGACGCGAAGAAGTACCAGCATTGGGTCAATTCGGCGGAGGAACTCCCCGAAAGCGTGGACCAATGGCTTGCCGATGCAACCGAGTCGCCAGGTTCTTGGTGGCCTGAATGGGATCGTTGGTTGGCCAAACGCTCAGGCGGTAAGGTCCCCGCGCCAAAAGCCTCTGACCAACCTTATCAATCCATCGAGCCCGCACCCGGCCGCTACGTCAAAGCGCGATAGCGTTGAACCAATTAACGCTTGGAGAACTGGAAGCTGCGGCGGGCTTTCGCGCGGCCGTATTTCTTGCGCTCCACCACGCGGCTGTCGCGGGTCAAGAAACCAACTTGCTTCAACGGCTTGCGCAAGGCTGGCTCATAGAGCGTCAGCGCTTTGGAGATGCCGTGGCGCACGGCGCCCGCTTGGCCAGATAAACCGCCGCCCCGCACAGTGGCAACCACATCAAATTGGTCCTTACGCTCCGTTACCTCGAAAGGCTGCTGTAACAGCATACGCAACACGGGACGCGCAAAATAGACCTCAAAGTCTTTGCCATTGATGGTGATTTTACCGGCGCCAGGCTTCACCCAAACACGGGCAACGGCGTCTTTGCGCTTGCCCGTAGCGTAGGATCGGCCGAGATCATCAATCTCGGGTTCAGGTAACTCTTGGGGTTCGGGCGCGCCGCCATCAGCTCCTGAGCCTTCCAGGGCGCTTTTGAGATCATCAAGACCTTGTGTTTCTTCCGCCATGATCAGACCTCGGACGCATTTTTGGAGTTGAGCGCGCGAAGATCGATGGTCTCCGGCTGCTGAGCTTCGTGAGGATGTTCAGCGCTGGTGTAAACGCGCAGGTTCGACAATTGTTTGCGCGCCAGCGGGCTTTCTTTGGGAAGCATGCGTTGGACGGCCTTCATCAAAACGCGCTCGGGAAACCGGCCATCCAACACCTTGTCTGCGGTGCGCGATTTGATCCCGCCGGGATAGCCTGTGTGCCAATAGTAGGTTTTTTGGGTGCGCTTGCGCCCGGTGAACACCACTTTGTCGGCATTGGTGACCACCACATAGTCGCCACAGTCCACGTGCGGCGTGTAATCCGCGCGGTGCTTGCCGCGCAGGCGCGTGGCGATGAACGCCGCCAGCCGGCCCACCACAAGGCCCTCTGCGTCAATGTGGATCCACTTCTTCGCGCGCTCGCCTTCCAGGTCCGCGCTCTTTAAAACGAAGCTCCGCGGGCGTTCGCCATGCGGTGCAGTATCGGCAGCCATGCTGCACTCCTCTTTCACGATGAAGCGAGGCGTGTACCCGGATAAGCCAGGGTCGTCAAGCACAAGATTCGCAAAAAACCCATTGTAGTTCATATTGATACAAAGCGGTATTATGTGCCTCCACCCACTTGTGGGGGTTGATGAAGGAAGATTTTCTGGCCTGGCCTCTGGTCAAGTGCGCGTTTGAATTGCACTTTGCGGGAAATAACCCCTTATCGGAGTTCGCCATGACCGCCACCATCGCACGCACGGCAACCGCGTGGTCCAAACTCGTTTCGCTTGTCGTGTTCAGCTTTGCGCTAGTCGCCTGTGGTCAATCGGAAACCACGCCAACCGACGATCCAACACGTTCACAGCCAACCGCAAACTCGGCCGAGGGCCCTGCTTCTGTAGACGCCCCAGGTGATGCGCCTGCCGATGCGCCTGGCGATGAGTTGGTGCTGACCGTGATTGAGCGGTTCAATGATCTGGGCGCTCCCATCACAGCGCTCGCCGCGTTGCCCGACCGTTCAGAACCATGGAAAGGCCGAGCCATCGCAGCCAAACAGGGTGGCGGCCTGACCTTTATTGATCTCACCTTTGGCGAATTAACCGAAGTCGATTCGCCGGAATTTTCTTCGATGGTCACCGCGCCAGCATTTCAGTTGCGAGGGTCAAACACGCCGTTGATCGTGGCTACAGGTCCCACTCTGACTGAGGTGCAGGCCTACGTGTACATCATGGGAAACGATATCTTTCAGGCAGTGCCCACCGAGCCGATCACCGTGGAAGGCGGCGTTCAATTGCTATGTGCGGTGAGAAACACCGAAGCGCTCGTGGAATTTATAGTCGTTGGCGCCACGGAGGCCGCACAATGGACCTTGCGCGACGATGGCGGCGATGCTTTGGCGGCGGAGAAAGTGGCCGACAGGCCCGAAGCTGCGGGCGCGACCGCGTGTGCGTCCGCCGGAGGGCGTGATACACTATTCTTGGATGCCGACGGCGCGTTGTTTGACGGGGTTCGCGGTCTTGCCGCATCGGTCTTGGAGCATCAGCCCAATCCGGCCGAGATCGTTAATGTTGCGTTGATCGCCCGCCGCGGTGGCGGCTTTGCTGTCGCTGACCCGGCCACAGGCGAGGTGCTCGCCCGTGCGCGCATCCAAACCGGACTCAACGCGGAAGGCATTGCCAGCGCTAGCAAAATGGCTGTGGCTGACGGCAATTATGGCGGCAGCTACAATGCCGGAGCATTGCTGTTGTCAAGCGGCGACAGCGTTGTGACGATTGCATTGGATCAGGCGGCGGCCATTTTGGCTGAGGCGGCGCGCTGAGGCGGAGGCCAGCTCGCGCGCACCGCCAAAACCGCCACGCCAAACAAGATGGCGGCCAGTCCTTGATGAAAGGCGCTCAGCGACAGCGGCGCCGCATGCACCAGCGTGATCACGCCTAAAATGGTTTGTGCGCCCACAGCGCCCAGCAAGAAAACAGCGTATCGCCGCAATGGATCGCCATGGGTTGTGGCGCGCCATATGGCCACCGCCAACCCGACGGCGATCGCAACCAGCGCATAGGCCATCATGCGATGGTGGAATTGTACGCTCGCCCGATTTTCAAACGCATCCGCCCACCAAGGTGAGATGGCGCCATACGCCTGCGGTACAAACTGTCCGCCCATTAATGGCCAGTCGGTGTAAATGCGGCCAGCATCGAGGCCCGCGACCAGAGCGCCGAGAATGATCTGCGCGAAAATCAACACGGCGAACACTGATGTGGCTGGCATGATCCACCTTGGACTCTGACGCGGTGTGCGTGGTGCAGCCACATCAGCCAACGTCCACACCAGCGCGCCAAACAGAACAAACGCCAAGCCCAAATGCGCCGCCAGGCGATAATGGCTCACATCCACATTCTCCGTGAGACCACTGGACACCATCCACCAGCCCACAAACCCCTGCAGCCCGCCAAGTACAAGGATCAAAACCATGCGTCCACGCAACTGGCGAGGAATCCACCCCATCGCCCAGAAGGCCAGCAAGGGCAGAGCAAACGCCAAGCCTAAAGTGCGGCCGAGTTGGCGGTGCCCCCATTCCCACCAGTAAATAAACTGAAATTCAGCCAGGCTCATGCCCCGGTTTTGCAGCTGGTATTCGGGAATCTGTTTGTATTTCTCAAACTCCTCCTGCCACGCCCCTTGTGACAGAGGCGGCATCGCCCCGGTAACAGGCTTCCATTCGGTGATCGATAGCCCTGAGTCGGTCAGGCGTGTGAGGCCGCCGATAATGATCATGGAAAACGTCAACGCGACGACCAGCCCCAGCCAAATCGACACAATCCATGTCCGTCGATGCATTCGCTGTGAGCCTTCGTCCACCTTGTTCACGCCCGTCCTCGATCTGTTACCCGCCAGTGAGGGAAATAACGCCTCTCGCGATCGCGCCTAGTCGGCGTGGCGGCGTGTCGCGCTTTGTCACGCTGGAATGTTCGCCTATGTGATGTACGCAACAGAAGGATTAGCCAATGAGCGCCCGCAGTAAACGCGCCCTCGCAAGCCTTGTTCTCGTCATTTACATGCTGGCGTTTATCGGCTTGGCGGCATTTGTGGCGCCGCCCTTGGCGGACAAAAAATGGCTATTGGGCATTGCAACGTTTGTGGCCGGCGTGACTTGGGCTGTCCCGCTGATCCCGTTTTTGCGCTGGGTCAGTCGCGGCGACCAAACCCCTCAGGCATAAGCCACGCGCATGATATTCGTGGTGCCGGGCACGCCAAAGGGGAATCCGGCCGTCACCACCAATCGATCGCCAGCCTCCGCAAATCCCGAAGCGCGCACGCGATCGCACGCTTCCAGCGTCATTTCCTGCAAACCTTCTGGTTCGCTGGTCAGCTCGCTGTGCAGTCCCCAAACGACACACAAACGGCGAGCGCGTTCTTGGCTGGGCGTGAGCGCAATCAGTGGCGTGTTGGGGCGCTCGCGCGCCATGCGCAATGCTGTGGAACCTGAATGGGTATAGGTCACGATGACTTTGGCGTTGATAGTTTGCGCCGCCAGTCGCGCCGCGGCCGTAACTGCGTCAGCCGCGTTGGGTTCGTGCGTTGGTTGCCACAAGTGCAGCTGTTCAGCATAAATGTCTGAGCTTTCGGTGCGCTCAATAATCCTGTTCATCATTTGCACGGCCAGGACAGGATAATCTCCGGCCGCCGTTTCACCCGAAAGCATCACGGCGTCAGCGCCATCGAACACCGCGCCGGCAACGTCAGTGCCCTCTGCACGGGTCGGCATGGGCCGTGAAATCATGGAATCCAACATCTGCGTGGCGACCACCACGGGTTTGCCTTCGGCGCGACACCGACGCACAAGGGACTTTTGGATCAGCGGCACATCCTCCATCGGACATTCGACGCCAAGGTCGCCCCGCGCCACCATGATCGCGTCACAAAGGTCTAGAATTTCATCAATACCGTCGACGGCGGCCGGCTTTTCAATCTTCGCCATGATGTTGGCTTGTCCATCCACCAACTTGCGCAGCTCCGCCACGTCAGCGGCGCTCTGGACAAACGACTGGGCGACCCAGTCCACGCCCAGTTCCAGTGCAAAGCGCAAATCAGCTAGGTCCTTGTTTGTTAAGGCGCCGCCTGGGATGACCCGGCCTGGAATATTCACGCCCTTGCGATTGGAGATCCGACCATCGAGTTCGGCTTCGAGATTGGCGAAGTCCGGACCGCATTCGATGACCGAGAAACGTAGCTTTCCGTCATCCACCAAGACCTTGGCTCCCGGTTCAAGGGCTGCAAACAATTCAGGATGCGGGAGGCGAACACGTTGCGCGTCTCCCGGGTCCGTTTTTGAATCCAGGATGAAACGCTGGCCCATCTTAATGTCCGCTCCGCCATCCGCGAACGTTCCCACTCTATGTTTGGGACCCTGCAAGTCAGCCAAAATCGCAATGGGCCGATCAAAGCGGGCCTCAAGCTCACGAATGGTCTTGTGAGACGCGGCATGATCGGCGTGTTCGCCATGGCTAAAATTCAAGCGGAATACATCTGCCCCGGATTGAAACAGATCGGCTAAACACTCTGGCGTCCGGCATGCCGGTCCGACTGTGGCGATGATTTTGGTGGCCCGTGATCGACGCATGAATTCCCCTCCCCAACCGATTTCGACAAAGACGTTAGCGCTATCATTCGCGATCTGGGTAGCTGTCGAGCGGTCTTTGCCTGTTTTTGTCAATGATGCAAATGGTGAAGCTGACAAATTCGAGATCACAATGTGAAACGGCTTTTCATGGCGAGCCCAGCGCACCACTTATGATGAGACCGCGGCGTTGCCCGCGCCCGACACCTTAGCGAGGACACCATGACCAAGCGCTACACAAAATCGGAAGACGCAATCAACAATCTCGATGCCGTCCAATTTGAAGTGACGCAGAACGACGCGACTGAACCGCGCTTTCGCAATGCGTATTGGGACAATAAGGAACCGGGACTGTATGTGGATGTGGTCAGCGGTGAGCCACTGTTTGCATCTGTGGATAAGTTCGACTCAAAGTCGGGCTGGCCGAGCTTCGTTCGACCGTTGGAGCCGGAGAATGTGGTCGAACACACTGACACATCTCATGGAATGACCCGGGTCGAGGTTCGGTCAAAGCACGGTGATTCCCATTTGGGCCATGTATTTCCCGATGGCCCGAAAGAAGAAACCGGATTGCGCTACTGTATCAATTCGGCGGCTCTGCGCTTCATACCTGTCGCGCAATTGGAGGCCGAAGGGTATGGCGAATATTTAAGCCTGTTTGAACAACAACCGCAGACCGACAGCGCAAGCTGATGGTCCATCCGTGATCAAAGATGCTCGGTGTGATCCCAGGCTCAGTCAGTCCACAACGATGCGAAAGCGCACCGTGTCGGCGTAATTTCCTGCCGGGAGGCGCGTGGGATCGTTTTCGAGCAATACCGAAATGGGAATGGCTGTTTCGCCAGGACGGCGGCCAGTCATTCCTCCCGGTATGTTGACATCGTAGGCCGATTGCAGCGGTACAGGTTGGCCATCAACAAGCAGTTGGTAGTTCAATGCATACTCCACGCTTGGATCAACATGTTTCATTTCCCCGCCATTGTCGGATGAAATGCTCAGTCGTAAGTCCGTATTCGTGCGAGCATAGAGCACGGTGTCGCGTTGGGCGTTGACGATGTCGTCACCAAAATCAAACGTATTCACTAGGATTGGCGGATCAAACTGCCCCGACTGAAACGAGATATCGGCCACCGGCTGGACATTGACCAGAAAGGGCACGATCCGGCGGTGTCGCTCGAGAAACAGCCCATTACGCACTTCGAAGATTGTGAAGATGAGATTGGAGCGGTAGCGCTGCGCCAGCGCCGCCTGACGATCGGCAATACGTGCAAACAATCGGATTGATTGGCTGGACACCCTTGACCGGCTATTGAACGAGCCCCGGATGCGGTTCCTGTCCTCGCCAAAGCGATGCGAACTGACCAGTGATTGACTGCTGCTGGTTGACGACACAACGCTGAACGCCAAGTCATGACGCCCCCCCACAGCCACTGACTGTCCCCCTGGGGCGTCGGACTGGATCACCACCATATACTCGCAACTGGGTCCGCTATGGCTGACCGAAATTTGGAACGGCTCAAAATATCCATTGAATTTGAACGGGTTGTATCCACTCGCCCCACGCCCACTCCAAATGATCTCCGTGGGAGTTTTGAGAGCCAAAGAACATCCGTCTGCAAAAATCGCCTGCGCGAGTACGCGCGGTGCGCCTATTGGCGTGACCGCAATTTGCAGTGCGGCCAGAACCATCACAACGGACGCCTTCCATCCCAGAGCAGGTCTCATGAGTCTGGATCCTTTAATTCTATGGGTTCATCCAGTCGCAAAAGGCCAATTGCGTTGGTGGGAACATCCAAATGCCCGTACTCGCCCTTGCGCATGATTACCCGATAACCCAAGCCGGCCTGAAGATTGTCGGCATAGAACCGCCCAACAGAATTGGTGAAGAACACGATGCGTTCGCCTGTGGGAGAAACGAGCTGGCCGGATTCCTGGACAAAAGGCGTTCCGTCCAGATTGATCACGCCAACGACCGAGACATTGTTGTCCGATCCCACGGTGATTGAGTAACCTGAGCGCAGTTTGGGATATAATGTGACGCTCGCTGAATCTAACGACGTGCCCGCAGGAACATTTTCTGCCTCAACACTGAGCACACGCGGGATATAAGACGTCATATCCGTCAAGACAGCAGGGCCAAATCGGTCCGTTTGCGCGCTAAATCGCAACTTTTCCCCCTGGAAGCGAGACGTGGGGTCGAGGTACAACGTCGCCCCCTCCAACGACTCGGGAGGTTTAACCAACGCAAAACCGTCCTCCACCGGGCGTGCAATCGCAAAATCACCGCCCGCGAACACTATTGCCGTCTCTAGGCTGCCGGTCGTCAGACTGCTGGAAACAGCGTCGCCCGTTAATCCGGTAAACTCCTGACGCAGTGTCCCCAAATAACGGTTGCCCTGATAGGTTAGGCCGCCAAACACGCCTGAATTAATGTCGCTGCGGCTATAGCCCCCGGCAAGCGACAACGCCCCAACACCCCCCACCGATGATCGCGTTGCGGCGATGGACGCGGTGTTCTCAATCGAGTTGTACGTGGAATTAAACGATGCCCGCTGGCCAAAGGGGATGGACATGGCGACTTGGACGCTCAGCTCATCGTCTTCGCCAAAATCGGCATACTGAGTCGACAGTGAAAAACTGGTGCGACCAAACATGCGCGTTAGGCTGCCAGACGCTGTGAAGACGTCCGGCTCTTCCTTAAAATCCTGCAAGCTTGCGCCAATGCTGCCACGCACATCGAGCGGCAAATCTTGGCTGTATTGCGCAGTGGTGCGGATGGCTTCGCGTCCATCGGGAGACAGGGTGGGCGGCGCACTCGAGCCGCCGAACCGCGGGGGAGCAAATTCATCGGCCAAATATGTGTTTGTCAGATCGAAAAATCCGTTCAACAGACCTGGCGCCAATTGCACCCGGTATCCCGCCTCAACCGCATAGGACGTATCAGTAAAGGCGCTCGTCGCCGCCGCGCCGGATACGTGCAATGCGCCCAGCTTTGTCGCCCATACTGCATCGGCTCCAGCCAGATACTGGTCATCTCCACCCTGGGCGTTGATCCCCAAGGTCAATGTGTCGGTAATACCGCGACGGTAATAGCCGGACGCGAAGGCATCATCGTACCGATAATCCCGCTCTCCGCCCTCTAGAAAGGTGATCGGAGCGCCGCCTGTGAATGCAAACTCTGATACGCCCGGCGCCAAAAGTTGAAAATCGAATGATGTGCCAAATTGGATTCGGTCATAGGCGCCGAACGAGTCCAGAATGTTGATCTCAACAGAATTGAACGCATTGGCGCGGATGGGAAAGTCTTCAAGCGTATATCGACCTGGCGACAGGCGAAATTCGCGCAATCTCACGCCATTCACCACGACTTCCACATCAGAGACATTGTCGATGATGATATCGCGCGTCCCGGTCGGACGCACACGCTCAAAAGGTTGCAGGCTAAATTCACGGCCAAACGTGGCGCCAAGGACACTCGCACCGGACTGAAATCCGACCGCGGGCACATAGGTTTCGCCCAGGATCAATCGGCTTGCCGCCTCCTCGAAATCTTTGGTCAGGGTAATATCGCGCCGCCGCGGAATATCGTCATACTTTGGATTATAGAAAAACCCGCTTTCCAGCACGAAGCCGCCAAAATTCATGAATCCATCAACAGCGAGCGCCGCGGTTGAATCATCGACGGCTTGTTCGCCCCATTGTTCTTGCACCGCAAAATTCGAACGAAGATTGATGGCCCCGGCGAATGCATTCGCCTCCGCATCAGCCTTGACAGATCCGGGACCTCCGCCGAACCGACGCAGGCTAATCGTGCGGTTACGACGAATTTCGGCGGGAATGTAGAGATCAAGTCGCAGCTGAGTGTGAGAAAACTCACCCCAGATCCCAACCACTTCTAACGAGGCCGTGTCATTCGCCCGGCTGGCCAAGTCAGCCTTCAGCTGCTGGAACGCGTCGTCGGTGATAATTGGATCCAACAGACCGAGAATGGCGTCATCCACCAGTTTCCAATCCGCCCCGGACTCACCTGGATCGACGGTGATAAAGCCAATTTCCGCGTTGTCTACGAAGACCGGGTATTCCGACACCGGCAGAGCATTGGTGCTTGAACCAAATAACTCCTCAAAGAGCGCTGCCTTCTCATTAGCATGCGATGAAGCTCGCTCGTTGGGCTCATCATGAGCGGAGGGGGCAGACTGTGGCTCTTGGCTTTGGGCAAGACTCACCGGTGCGCCCACCGCCACAGCAAAACCAATCGCTATGACAGCGGCAATGCAGCGTCTCAACTGTGTCAGCTGACGGATCCAGTCCCGTCGCCGCGAGTCGCCCATGCCAAGTTCCATGCGCCAACCGTTCTAAAACGTTTTCAACTCACCCGTCATCTCCGCCTCAATCTCACCAAAAGGTAGCCCAGCAGGCCATGGCATCGGCGCTGTGACCTGCGCCCCTGCGAGCAACAACGCTCCATTAAATGGGCCCAATTGCTGTTCTGTCAGAGTAACCACGTTGCCCGATGGCACGTGACGAATTGTCATTTCTGGATTGAGGAGGTGCCCACGTCGCTTGCCGGTGTTTGCAATTGTAACGTTGATCGCCGGCAAGGTCTGAGGAATACCATCTGCAACTTGATCGCCTTCGCCTTGAAGTGCGAGGGCAGGATTTGGAATCTGCACGGCCTGCGCACCCACAAAATCAAATATGGCCTGTGAACCTGGAGGCGAAACATAGAGCGCCGTGGAGAAACTGTATGCGACGCCAAGGCGAAACTCATTATCCCCACTGTCTGAAAAGGGAATGGGAACTTGATCAAAGTTCAAGCGATAGGCTAGTTCCTGGTCGCCCTCACGATCTGCGATCCATTGGATGCGGACGATTTGTTCTTCGCCCGGCGCAAGGACCATTTGTGGCGGAATGATCACAAAATCCGCATCCGCTGGGACCTCAATATCCCAACCGTCCTGACTTTGCTCGCGCAACACGGCTGTGACTTCAACGGCAATGGTATCGCGCTGGGTATTGGTGACCGTGAATGAGCCCCGTTGCACGCCTTGGCCAAGCTCGAAGTCCATGCGCACCGGCGTAACAGTCAACGCGCTGGCCGTGAAAACGCTCCCAAAAACGAGCGCCACGACGCCCAGCAAAGCGAGCCCACGTCTGGAAATTGCTTTAATACCCAGCTTTGGGCCACCGCTTTTGCTCATTGGCTCCTCCCCGACCAAGGCGCGCGGTCATTTATGCAACGCGCTTTACCCTATGATTGTATGTTATACAGGCTAACCCGGCCCGACAATGGCAATCGAACGACGCTTGCATACACGCTTGGTTGGTCAATCACCCAAAAATGTCAATGCAATCCGTGGCCGCTGCGGAAACTCAATCTGCAATCCAATCACCATATACGCGCCGAGAGCTTATAAACATCCACCTCTCTATAGCTAGGGCAACCAAGCGAACCAATCCACCCCGCCATGCCCGCTCTACGTCAAAATTAGCCCTATCCTTTGATCGTAGCGCCAACATCGCCCACGCTCAAGAACAAATGCGCAATTTGACGTACCGCCTCCAACAATAAGCTTTGAATCAACAGTTTAGACAATTTCTATGGCACAGCGCAAAAAAAGAGCTGAAGTCAAAAAAGACTTCAGCTCTCCCGTGGTTCAAAACTATTTTAAGTATTTATGACGTTGGAAACGTAAAACCTTGGAACGTATTGGGATCCGCAGCAACTTTGAAAGTCACCGTATCCACATAGTTGCCAGCAAGCGCAGGGCGGTCTTGGGCATTCCCCGGTCCGTCGGTAGCGCTGCTCGAGCCGAAATTGATGTCGATGGAGATGTCAGCTGTGTGAACGTTGTTCTCGAAAAATTCGTAAGCATCGCTCGAGAAGATCACCTGCTCAGTCGTGGGAAACAAGTTGTTACCCGTACCAATTGGCGGCTTAGACTGACCATTCACCGAATATTCAAAACCGTAGTTGAAAAAGTACTGCGGCTGCAGACCATTGGGCCCGACGCGAACCAAGCGTCCATTTGACGCTTTTGCAGTAACACTGAACGGACCGTTGCACGAAGCGACCAAAGAGCTGCCAATTGTCTGACGCGCATCGCCTGACGTGGGAACTTGGTACACTACTGTGTTGGTGTCAGTTGTGAAATTATCAAACCCGATGTCACATACCGATGGGACCCAGCCCATAATGTTCAATCGCGCTTCAGATGAGTCGGCAGACCCCCCACTATTCACGACTTGTGCGAAGCTGGGCGACGCCACGAGACCGGCCGCCGCGGCGGCCAAAACTGCATACTTCATACAGGTTACCCCCCACTGTTGGAGTTAGAGATGTCTTCTTTGAAGACGGCCAAACCCGCCATCTTCGCGCCATATTTCGATAGCCTAACGCCACCCGTCGATCAAGCCCCCTTGGCGCATTTCTGTTCTGATGACCCGCGCGTTTCGTAAATTAACTTTTTTGCATTGCGATTCAATAACTTAAGACGCATAGCTCACCAAGCTCTCGATGATGGGCAATCAATCTTGCAGCAGTAATCACCTAAAAATTTGGGCGATATCCACACCTCGGACACCCACAGTCCGAAGGACGATTATGGCGCAATTGCGACAATGCGGCCAAAATCTTCTCGGTTCGGGTCATCTTTAGAGGAAACCGCCAAACGGTTTGATGGCAGGCGAAAGCACCCCGACAACCGAGTTAACGCTACACTAGCCCAAAGTCCGTGGCCCAGCCGTCGAAGCCAGACGCAATCGAGCAAACAATCATCACTCAAGCTGGCGTATCCGTTCGTGCGGAGGCGACAATATCGCCTATGCCCGCTCCCAAACTTCGCATGGCCGCCATGAGCTGTTGTGGTTTGGTTTGCAGCTTCACCACGCGTGACGCGTCAACGATGGCTACAGCGCCAGACAACGCCGAGGGCGCTCCGGGTAGATACACGACCAGCCGCTCCTGCGATACGCGGTCGACCAAAAGGCCAATCTGCGTTTGGTCATCAAAGTGAACCGCCACAACGGTGTTCTTGGACTCTTCGTCCTTGCCGAGTTGGTCGGCCGTCCCGGTGAAATCGGAAATCGATTGTCGCAAAAGCACATAAGCTGGAAGGCGGGTGAGCACGACCCTTTCCAGTGATGAAAACAAGGCCCTTCCCGCCCCGGTCCGGGCAAACACGCCAGCCGCCAGCGCAATGAGTAATAAGACCAGAATTGCAAATAGCGTTGGAAGCCAAGCCGACTGTGCTTGTGGCATGATCGTGGCTTGTAGGTGTTGACCGAGCGCGGTGGATATCTGCAATAAATGACTGAGCACCAGGACAATGATACCAAACGGAAGCAAAAATATCACGCCGCCAATAATGAGGCTCTTGAGCATTCCGAGCACAGCACGCATGTGGGTTCCTCCTGATTTGTTTCGTCCGCAACCACGGCTTTATGCCTAGGGCCAAAAGCCCAATGCGCGCGCCACACTCCGAACTCCAAGCCCGCCGACAACAATCACCAGCGACCACCCTGCTAGATTCATGGCCAATCCATTCACTTTGTCCCCCAGCACGGCGCGTTGGTTCATGGCCATGAGCAGAAATGCGGCGACCAATGGGAGAAGAAGGCCATTTGCCGCCTGTGCAATGACAATCAGTTGAACCGGCCGCAGGCCAAGCAAGCTCGTGATCGCGCCAAACGCCAACACAATCAGCGCAGTCCATCGAAACATGGCGCGCCGGCGCCCCTCGCTTTTGATTTGAGCAAGTTCAGTGCACACAAAGCCTGCCGCCATTGGCGCCGTGATTGCCGATGTCAGCCCAGCTGCGGCGAGGCCAAACCCTACCAGATACCGAGCAAACCGGCCAAATGTGGGTTCTAGCGCGCGGGCCATGTCTGATGCGTTCGCAATGCCAGTGTCCAAGGCCTGCAGACCCGTGGCGGCTGTCACCAAAATGGCCATGGACACAAGTCCGCCAATACTGACTGCGACCAAGCTGTCAATGCGCGAAGCTTGTACGTCTTCGCCGCTCGACCATTTTCGTTTGGCCGCAGCCGCATGAAGGAAAATGTTGTAAGGCACAATAGTGGTGCCAATCAGCGCAATGGCGGCCAGGAGCCCTCCTGCGGGAATTTGCGGCTTGAGCCCGGCGAATAGTGCTGGAATGTCCGGCCTGCTGATCACCGCGACCAGTATGAATGCCGCGCTCATGACGCCAACGAGGACCACGAGCACGCGCTCCAGCACCGCGTATCGCGCCGTTGCCAGGACTGCGCCGGCAATTACTGCAAGCCCGCCCACCAAAAGGCGCCCGTCAACATACCATGGCTCAATGATGGCCGCCAGGCCTAGCGCCCCTCCCGTCAAATTGCCCGCTTGATAGGCGCTGTTCCCAATGACAATGGCGGTTGCAACCCCAATAATCACGGCGATTTTGGCAAAACGCCCGCCAAAGCGAGCGAGCAGCGCTTCGCCCAATCCCATGCGACCAACAACGCCCAGTCGACAGGCCATATCCTGAAACACCAGGGCTGCAATGGTGGCAAAAACCAACGCCCACAAAAGGCCGAACCCAAACTCCGAACCAGCCAACGTGCACGTGGTTACCGTGCCCGGACCAATAAAGGCCGCCGCGACCAATGCTCCAGGTCCAAACTGTAACCGGCCGCTCCGCTGGCGCCCTTGCGCCGTTTTATCCATTATTCTGCCCTCACTTGGTTGGGAGGATTGAACACAGTTTTGGGTCAGCTTTGAATACTGATTTGCCGGTTTGCTGATGATCCGCGCCGGGCCAGCCAATGGGTGTGCTCACGGGCAATACTCATGGGCAGTGGTCACGGTGCCGGCGCAAGTCAGCGTCGTTTATTTGGTTTGGACAGTAGAGCGCTGAAAAAAGGTTTTGTTTTCCCGCCGCCCGATCGCTAAGTCAGAGGTATAGTTTACCGTACGACTTTGTGTCGGCGTTTCGACCTGGGCGGCTTGGTCACACCGTAGAGTTCACATGCGGCAATATTTCATCAACCTGTGGCGGCACATGGTGGAAGGGGAACGAATATGCGTCGAGTGAAAGAGCTTTTCTCAGCATTCATCATGCTGTTGCTCACATGCTGCACGACGGCCAATGACGCGTTCTTGAGCATTAGCGGCAGTAATGATCCCGCGCTCATCACCCAAACGGACTGGGTCATTCGCTCAGTTGAGGGGCTTTCCGTGGCGAGGGCCGGCGACTTGGAACAACCCAGCCTGGTTTTCGACACGTCTGATCGGCGTTATGCCGCGTCGGTTGGATGCAATCGCATCGCCGGCGGTTACGCTGTCGCGCTGTCCACGCTCACATTCACACAATCAGCTTCGAGCTTGAGAGCCTGTAGCCCAGATTTGCAGACTGCTGAGGCGGCGCTGGTCCAAGCGCTCGATTCGACGGCGAGCTGGCGCATCAATGGCTCGATTTTGTCATTGCTCGATCAAAACGCCAATGTCGTGTTATCTGCCGCCGCGGCCGGTTCAGAAGCAGCCGCAGGCCCCACAGCGCTGATCGGCACGTGGCGACTGAGCGAACTCGACGGCAATATCATCACGCCGGGCGTTGAGGGGGATACGCCGCACATCACCTTCCAGGCCAATAGCGGCATGTTCTCCAGCACGACCGGCTGCAACCGACTTGCTGGGAATTATTTCGCCGAGAAATCAGAAATGGAGCTGACTCTCGGCCCCACAACCTTGCGCAATTGTTCTGAATCCCTTGCCGAGCGCGAACAGCAATACATCGCCATGCTCGCCACCGTCGACCGGTGGAATGTGGATCAGGAAGTCCTCACGCTTCGTGATTACGACCGCGCTGAACGCGCCAAGTTTGTGCGTCAATTGCGCACTGAATCGTTTGCGGCAGCTCCCGGCGCCACTACTGCTGCAGTCGCCGCCAACCCTGCGGATTTCAGCGCCGCCGAAACATATCTCGTCAAAGAAGGCGATAGCTATTGGAGCATCGCGCAGAGCTATTATGGGTCTGGATTTTGCTTTTCAGCCCTCGCCGAAGTGAACCGGGCGATTGTGCCAAGTCCCCAAGAACTGGCGGTTGGCCAAACTATTGTGGCGCCCAATGCCTTCGCCAATCCAAGATATGCGTCATGCAATCGTCGTTCGGATGGCGCTGGCGGGGGCGCAGCGCTCGCCGCGGGCTCCGCGGCTGTCATCGCAGGCGATAACGACCAAAGTCGCTCAGAAGCGAGCGAACCGTCTGCTTCGGATCCAGCGCCGCGGTCGAGCCCACCGACTCCCACCGCAGCTGATGCCCAGTCCACAAGCGACGATTATGAAGCTGGTGCGCCCGTGGTGCTAAGCCAAACCGAGGCCGCGGAAACGCTTCGCCCCGCCCTATCGCGCCTTGAGTTCTCCGGAAGCCTCCGCGTGGATGGGTTAGCCTCTATGCCTAGCGGAGCGACCGCGACCATCGAAGTGCGTGAAGCTATTGATCAGAGTTTGGTTGTGACCGAGCGCTTGACGGTCAGCGGACAGGCCAATCCATTGCCATTTTCCTTTGCCGCCGGCCAACCTGGGGTTGGCGAAGGCGATCGGTTGGAAGTTCAGGTGGCGCTTTCCCAAGGCGGTGATGTGGCGTGGGTGAGTCCGCTCTTGACGGCGAACGCCCAGGCCACTGGAGTCAATCTCGGAGAGATTGTGCTGCGCGAGTATAATCCGCTCTTGTTCGCGAGCGCTTTCCAGTGCGGCGCCGTCCGAGCCGAATTTGGCGTCGTGGACGATCGGGCCACATTGCGAGTTGCAAACCAAGACTACACGTTGGAGCGCACCGAATCCGCCTCCGGCGCACGATATGTGGCGCTCAATGAGGACGATACATCGTTTTGGAATCGCGGCGATCGCGCCCTCCTCACGCTCAACGGGGTCACTTTGCCCGAGTGCACAAAGCTGAACTAATCGCCCAAAACCAAAAAACGGCGCGGTGCGAGCGCGCCGAGTTGGGAAAAACAAACCGGCAGAGACGGCAATGGCCTCTGCCAGTCAGCTAATAACGCAAAATATGTTCCCAACCGGCCAACGCTTAACCAATCGCTTGGAATTGTTAAAAATATCGGCGGATCCGAACCGTGATGCGATCGCGCTCGTCAAACTGGCCAAAAATGCCATCCGGGTTTCCCTGAAACACATCCGCATCCACTGAGAGTTCCAGCGAATCAGAGACCGCGTAGCTAATTTTGGGGCGCCAAACGGCGTCAGAACCGCCCTCCGACGCGTACCAGCGCAATTCCACCGTCAGCGTCTCGTCAAAGAACCTTCGGCGCGCGAGGACACTGAGCAATGTGTCATCAGATGGACGCACTATGTCATTGGGAGCGTCCAAGATTCTATCGTGCAACAGTTGGGCGCTCAGCGTGACACCAAATGGAGCTGCAATGTCGGCGGCAAAAGCAATGCTGAGTTGATCGGCTTTTTCCACGTCCAACTCGCCTTGCACCGACCGTGTATTCAAGCTGCGATCGGGTGAAAACCCCAGCTCCGCCCTGGTTGAGAGCCTGCCAAAACTGGTCGCCATGCTCGCCCCAATCAGCGTGCGACGTTCATGAAAGCGGATCAATGCGGACTGGCCGTCGATGAGTTCAACCCGACCCAAGGGCTGGGGGTCAGGTCCGCTGAGGACGTTGAGCGAGAGATCAAGCCCGCCCACATATCCTGCCAAGCGCGCGCCATACACGCTGTCATCAAAGGGATCATTGGGACGTTCGGTGAAGACCATGTCGGGCGGTGAGTCACCCGGCTGCTGGCCGAACCGGAACCGAGGAGCTTGAAACTCGAATGTGGCGCCAGGTTCCGCCAACCGATGGACAGTGGTGTCCGGCGACCAAATGGTCTGCAACTCCCAAGACCCTAATGGCCCGTCTGGTAATGGCGTTTCAACGTTGAGCGTCCACAGACCAATACGCGATTGATCGAACTCCTCGAGGATAAATTCGCGAAAGGATTGGGGATTCACTGCATCCAGCAACTTGAAACCATAAAGCTTGCCCCAAACAATTTGTTGCTTGCCGAGGCGAACGTCACTGGGCCCGAGATCGAAATCCAGATAAGCGTCGCGCAGCTCCAGCTCCCCAAAGTCATCCAGCAAAACGGGCCTTGAGGCCGGCGAATAGGTGCCTGTGTTCGGCCGACCGGGCGTCAGATCGTCGGCAGCATCGAGACGCAGTCGGGCTGAAACCGTGAGATCAACACCTTGCGTCAGGTCGACTTCCCAAACAGGAATCGCCGTCAATTCGGTTTGATCGGCATCTACGCCATTGAGCCCACGACCCACGTCGAGACGCACTTCGATTTCATCGGGCCGCCACCAATCCAATTCAGCATCGCTTTGCCCAAACGCCGGCGCCGCCAGAACTGCGCAGGCGATCCAATTAAGTCCCCTCAGAAATCCCATTCGATCGCCTCATCCATATTTTCCGGGACAAATTCGTCAAACGGCGCGGTGTTGCGATAGGAGACGTCACGGTAGGAAAAGACGGTCTCGTGCTGCTTTTGTTTGTGATCAACCGAAATTGTTAACGCGGTCCAAACGCCATCAATCTTCGCAACATCTTGTGTGACAATCGTCTTGAGCGGTCGGCCCTGTCGGTCGTCGATCGCGATGTGCATGGGGATCCACGTGACCGGATCCACTGCAGCCAGTGTCGCCCCATAGCCGAGTTCCCTCGCCGTGGCCTCATCTATCGGACGCCCCGCGATCCAGCACCAATGGGGATGATGCGTTTCGCCCGCCGGCGGCGTGGCGTTCTCAAAAACATAGTCATCCACGCTCAGCTTGAGCTCGGTCTTAATGTCTTCATAGGTAAAGCCGGTGCCCAAAAAATACTTACCGCGCTCGGCGTCGGGGATGCGCATGGGCCGGCCTCGGCTCGGCAGGAACAGCCATCGTCTATCAGCATCTGTTTCAGGCATGTCATGGGTCATGAAGGCCGTACCGCGAATGGATCGCGGCGCGGTGTAGACGATCAGTCCACGTTCTTCGCCGGTTTCGTCTATGGCGCGATAGGAGTGCGCCTCGCGCTCTTGCATCGAGCCTCGCGCGGTGGTCTTCACCATGGTTAACGCGCGCGATACATGATCGCCTTCAGGGCGTTCATTGACGTTCTGCGCGATCTGCGGACCGGTGAGGTTGTCACACGATTGGGCCTGGGACGGCTCGCCGCCCCAGGTCGCCACACCGCAGGCGATGACCAGCCCGCCCAACGCGGCCTGGCGCGCACGCACGCGACGAAACCGCACCCCGAGAGCCAGTGCAGCCGGCATGGCGACCAACCCGACCACGAAGCTCACAATCGCAGCCACCGCAATGAGAACCCCAAACCGGAACAGGGTCGGAAGTTCGCTGGCCATCAACACGCTAAAGCCGAGCGCCAAGGTCGCGGCATTCAAAAAACAGGCCCGAGCGGAAACCGGATAGTAGCGCTCCACCGATTCTGCGACGCTTAATCCATTCTCGCGCATGCCCTTGCGCAGCCTATCGAGAAAATGGATAGCAAAATCCACGCCGACGCCAATTGATATGGCGGCGAACATGGATGTGCCCGGTTCAATGAAAATGCCGGCAGCGCCCATCACTCCGTAAACTGCGGCAATGGCAAAGCCGACAGGTGCAACCGACAACATGCCAAAGCTGACCGAACGAAACAGCACCATGGCGACAATCGCCACAAAGATAAGCGAAACCACAATGCTCAACCCGTGGCTCTTCGCCAGCTGCAGCATCCAATGATAATCGATGTTGACCCGTCCGCTGAGCAATCCGGTCATTCCCGGCTCGTTGAACGTCTCGGCAAGGTACCGCTCCAATCGCTCAACCGTTGGACGCTGTTGGGAAAAATACCGTGAATTCATGTATCCGCGCACGAGTGCGTGCTGGTAGGTCACGTCGAGCTCATCGGACAAATCCTCCGGATCGCCCGACACCTCATAAAGTAGGAATAATTGGGCAACGGCGTCGTCATCCAGCGGCAAGGGGCGGCCTATCGCATCCTGCACATCCGAATTGGTCGCCCGGTGAAGCTCGGACACCACATCGGTAACAGCGACGGACTTTGACACATGGGGCAAAGTCTCCATGAAGGTTTGTAGGGCGCTAATTTTTTCCAGGCGCTCAGCGCTCAGAAGACCATTGGGTTCAGCGGTCTCCACCAGAACATCGAGATAAGCCACGCCGGCCATCGCATCATTAATGGCCGCGTCCGCAACTCGGATTGGTTCGCTTTGCCTGAAGTTTTCGATGGCGGCTCGATCAATGCGAACATGCAGAGCGGCATTTGCGGCGACGAGACCGAAGATAGCCAGAATTCCCAACACCACGCCGGGGCGCGTTGCGCTTGCGCGACCAATTCTTGTCAACAAGCCCGCCACGCCGCGGTCCTGCTCAGCGTTAACAGCCGGCGAGGCCCGCATCTTCATGATCGCCAATACGCTGGGAACCACGAACAGTGAGTACGCCCACGCCAGAAACACGCCGAAAAAGGCAAACCAGCCAAAGTAGGACAATGGCGGCATCACCGACGCCACGGCGATCCCAAAAAAGCCTCCCATAGTCGTGAGCGTCGTCAAGGTCAGAGGACGCCACAGATCAAGCATGACGTCGAGAATGACGTCATTGACAGCTTTGTCGGGAAACCGGGCCCGCAAGGCAAAGTACTTGCTGAGAATGTGGACCACATCGGCCACGGAAATCGCGATTAGAATGATCGGCAACGCGCTGGTGATGGCAAAATACTTGATCCCCAGCCACGCCATCAGACCGATGGAGCCACCCACTGATGCCGCGATCACGACAAGGAGTGGAAGCAGGGCCTTGAATCTCAAAAAGGCCAGAAAAACGATCGCAAAGATCAGCGCCGTGGCGATACCAGGAAGCGTACGCGTATCCTTATCGATGGATGCGCTAAGATGGCCTGTGACAGCGCCTTGGCCGGCGACATGGATATCCACCCCAGGTAATTGGAATTGATCGGCCAGATCCAGCGCAGCTGAATAAACCGCGTCCGCGTTAGCGGAATCGTAAAGCTCCACAATAATGAGTGCAGTGCTGGCGTCTTGGGACACCAAGATCTCACGATGAGGCGGCGAGGCCAATACCGCCAGACGGATTGCCTCAGCCTCAGATTGTGAGCGCGGCGGTGCGTCATAGAACCGATCTACGTATAGAACGCCGTCGTCGCCATGAACGCGCGACTCAGAGGCAATACTCTTGACCCGTCCTGCGCGAACGCCTTCGGTTTCCTCCACCCTCTCATGAAATTGGGCCAAACCGGCAAGGCGGTCAGGCGTAAAGATTCCCTGCGAATCGTTGGCCGCCAATGCGATAATCATAGGATCACGCAAACCAAAAATGGCCTCGGCTCGATCACGCACTGCAACGGATGGATGCTGGGGCGGAATGAGTGAGTCGGTATCAGGGTCTTTGACAAGCGACGGAAGTCCAGACGCCAACGCAACGACCACGGTCAGACCGATAATGAGAATGGTGATAGGCCGAGTCACGCTTACGCGAACGCACCACTCTATCACTTTGTCGAAGCGCATCACTCCCCCCAAAATTGTAATTGCTTGTCAGCTATGCGTATCAACATCTGGCCAACCCCTATAAGCCGTGGTGGAGAGACACAGACGAGAACGCAGTGAGAGGCAGAATCCGGACAAAGCGGTCGTCCGGCACTTGCAAATCAGGCCCAATTCGGTCTGGATCAAAAATCAGAAACTGCACGCGGACGCGCCTTCCAGCCATGGCCATTGAATCCACCGCTTCCACGATCGGCTATTCGCCTGAAGAACAGTCCCTCGCAAAGCGTCTCATCGAAGAAAATTATGACGTGCTCATCAGTGTTGCGCGCGCCAAGAGACGGCGGGCTCGGCTGGGAGAGTCTCTTGCTACGGTTGATCTGCTGCATGAAGGATTCTTAAAGGTGGGCGGACAACGCGACTGGCACTCGAATGAACACTTTGTGCGCGCCGTTGTCTTGGCTATGCGCCATGTGATCGTGGACCATGCGCGGCGCCGGTCGGCGGAAAAACGCGGGGGCGGCGTGCGGCCTGTTTCACTTGATCTTGTGGAACCTGTCTTGCCGGAATTCTCTGAATCTCCAGAGGAACTTGTCGCCATCGGAGAATTGTTGACCAAACTTGGCGAGCTGAACCCGCGTTGGCTGCATGTGGTTGATGCCCGCTATTTTGGCGGCATGACTGAAAGCGAAGCGGCCGAAGTGCTGGGGGTGTCCGAGCGAACCATTCGCCGCGACTGGGCTGACGCACGCGATTGGATCGCCGATCAGCTTGGCGTTAAACGCAGCTAGAAATCCCCTTCAATCCGCAATGTGCGGCAACAAGTTGCGCTTAACGTCGACCAGTGACTCCACTTCACTGGCTGGCTTGTCCCAGCGAATGCGACTGATCCGCGGGAACCGCAGCGCCAGCCCCGATTTGTGCCGCTTGCTTTCATGAGCGCTGTCAAAGGCAACTTCGAGAACCAGCTCCTTTTTCAGATCCCGAACTGGACCAAAGCGGGCAACAGTGTTGGTGCGCACCCATTTGTCCAGCGCGCGCAACTCCTCGTCCGTAAAACCGAAATAGGCTTTGCCAATGGGCACCACCTCCGACCCGCGCCAAACACCGAAGGTAAAGTCGGAGTAAAATGAGCTTCGTTTGCCATGCCCGCGTTGGGCGTACATCAAAATTGCGTCCACGAAAAACGGATCACGCTTCCATTTGAACCAAGGTCCCCGTGGCCGACCGGCGACATAGGCGCTGTCGAGACGCTTGACCATAACGCCTTCATGGCCGTGCTCATTCGCGCCTCGTTCTCGGATTTGGCCCAGCTCATCCCAATTTTCGAATGCAATTTGTTCTGAAATGTCCAAACGGGATTGAGGATGGCGGGCAAACCAGGCTTTCAGGTGTTGCCGACGTTGCGACAATGGCTGAGCGCGTATGTCCTCGCGTCCATCGAAAAGCATGTCATAAACGCGGACAAACGCTGGCAAATCGCGCAGATGCGACGCTGTCGCGTGTTTGCGATTGAGCCGTTGCTGCAACTGGTTGAACGGCATGGGGTCGAAATCAGCGCCCACCAACAGCTCGCCATCCAAGACGCCTTCGCCCCGCATCAGATCAATAATATCAGGGAATGCTGCTGAAATATCTTCGCCGGTTCGCGAGTACAAACGATTGACGCCGTCAAAACTCGAGAGCTGAACGCGAATGCCGTCCCATTTCCACTCCGCGCCATACTCGTTTGGGTCGAGCGCCTCAAAGTCACGGTTCTCGTCGATGGGATTGGACAGCATCATGGGATGAAAGGTCCTCGCCGCGTCGATTTCAGGGCGCTCAGCTTTGCCTTCAAGCCAGGCGAACAGATCCGGGTAAGGCGGGCTCAGTCCATGCCAAATGCGCTCAATGTCATCCAGTTCGACTCCGCCAAAGGTCGCCAGCGCCGTTTTGGCCAATCGGGCGGAAACGCCGATGCGCATACCGCCTGAAAACACCTTGATCATCGCCCACCGTTCGTTCGGCGTCGCACGATCAAAAAAACACGCAATAATTTCCGCCGCGTCGCGTTTGGGTGCGCCTTCAATACGCTCGATCAGCTCGGATATGCCGGGCAATTCGCCTTCCTGTTTGGTCGGCCACAATAGTGAGACGGTTTCTGCCAAATCGCCCACATAATCGTAGGACAGTGCAAACAGGACGGGATCGACACGCTCACCGATCATGGATCGTAAGACGGCTGGCTTCAGGGCCTTGAGTTCAAGATCACCGGCGATCGCGGCAATGGCGTAGCCGCGGTCAGGATCAGGCGTCTCGGCCAAGTAACGGCTGATGACCGCGATTTTACGATTGCGCGAGGGCGTCAGCACTAAGGTTTCCAAGAGCTGAGCAAATGCGTTCATTCGCCAAACTCCTCCTCGCGTCCCTGGATGGAAAGCGGCTCAGCTTTGATGCCGCGCTGCTGGCACCAGTGGACCAGCGCATCTTCGCGACCGTGGGTAACCCACACCTGATCAGCCCGGCTTGCTGAAATGGTCTGTGTCAATTCATCCCAATCGGCATGATCTGAAATCACGAGCGGTAATTCGACCAAGCTCTGCTTGGCGCGTTGCTTGATGGTCATCCAGCCGGAAGCAAAACACGAGACGGGATCGGGGAGACGCCGCGACCACCTATCGCGCATGGCCGATGGCGGTGCGATAACGATTTGTCCCTTTAAGTCATCCTTGGTCATTTCTGTCGCCGGCTCTAAGGGTCCAAGATCGACTCCCTGGCCGGCATAATAATCGCACAGCCTAATCTGGGCGCCATGGAGATAAATGGGTAAATCGTATCCCGCCTGGCGCAACAGCATGATCACACGTTGGGTTTTGCCCAATGCATAAGCCCCCACCACATGGCACCGATCGGGTTGAAGTCGAACGGACGCCAACAACTTGTCGATCTGAGTTCTTGCATCACCGTGACGAAACACGGGTAAGCCGAACGTCGCCTCTGTGATCAACGTATTGCACGTCGCCAGCTCAAATGGCTGCGCCGCAGGATCTGGTCCGGTTTTATAGTCGCCAGTGACGACGACACGCTGGCCCTTGTGCTCGAGCACAATTTGGGCGCTTCCCAGAATGTGCCCCGCGGGCAACAGGGTAATCTCAACGCCATCCACGTTGAGCGTTTCACCATAGGCCAGGGGCTGAAAAACGCCGGCGCACTCCTCGCCATAGCGCAGCTTCATAATGTCAATGGTCTGGGCCGTGGCCAATACACGGCCATGCCCGGCACGAGCGTGATCGGCATGGCCGTGGGTAATGATGGCGCGCTCAACCGGCCGCATTGGGTCAATGAAAGCGTTTAGCGGGCGCACAAAAAGGCGATGGTCAATCCAATCCATGATCGGGATGTAGTGCGTTTGCTGCCACATCAGAAATTCTGCCACGCCCCCCTTATCGTTCGTCATTCGTTGTCTAGACTAACGTGCTCAATCCAAGAGGACCGCTAGTGGCCAAATTCTTCCCCGCCCCTCCATCACCCCCGTCCAACGCGTCCACCCCGTGGAAACACGTCAAGCGCGCCGCCCGGCGTTATTGGCTCCACGCCACTGCAGTGAGCGTGGCTGCTGCGCTGTTGGCGACGCCTGAAAGCGCGCAAACAGCAATGAGCGCAATGACCACAGGCTTTCTCGACGCCTTCGGTTGGCTTGTGCTTCTGGCGTCCACCGGCGCTGTCCTGGTGTGCTTGATTGTGGCGGTCGGCCGATCAGGCGCCTACCGACTGGGAGGGCCCAATGCAAAGCCCGAATTTTCCCGCACCGCCTGGCTCATGATGTTATTCGCTGCGGGCATGGGGGCGGGGCTGGTGTTTTGGGGAGCGGCCGAGCCGTTAATTCACACCATTGCGCCGCCTCCGTCCGGCCCCGCCGATAGTCACCAAACCGCCTCCGGGTCTGCGACCGCCGCGCGTGACGCCATGACGATCACACTGCTGCACTGGGCCCTCCACCCCTGGGCAATTTACACCATTGGAGCAATCGCAGTGGGCGTGTTCGGATTTTCGCGCGGTGGCGCACTCCGCCCCAGCGCGGGCCTCAATGCATTTGGCTTTTTGGGCCGGATCATCGATCTCATAGCGCTATTCGCCGTGACATTTGGCATTGTGGCCTCCCTTGGCCAGGGTGTTATTCAAATCAGCGCGGGGATCAGTGAACTGACGAGCGGCTCGGTGGTGGGTGGGTCACTCACGGGCCTAGTCGTTTTGGGCTCTTTACTGGTATTTTATAGCGCATCGGTCACCACCGGATTGCAGCGGGGCATTAAATGGTTGTCTGAGGCCAATCTCATCCTGGCCATCAGTCTCGCGATTTTTGTGCTGGCTCTGGGCCCCACCCTTCTTATCCTCGAAGTGGCGCTCACCGCGCTTGGCGACTATCTGCGCCAGCTCCCCACTCTGTCCATCTCATTGCGTGAAGGCGACGCGGCCCAGCAATGGATGGCTGACTGGACGTTAGTGTATTTCCTATGGTGGATTGCGTGGATCCCATTTGTGGGCGTGTTCATTGCGCGAATTTCTTACGGACGAAGCATTCGAGAGCTGGTCCTGGGCGTGTTACTGGCGCCCTCGCTATTCACTCTGCTCTGGTTCGGCGTGATGGGTGGGACCGCACTTGATCTGCAAATCTCGCAGGGCGTGGATTTGGGCGTCTCGAATTTCGACACCGCGCCGCAATCAATTTACGCCCTACTTGCACAATATCCCTTGACCCAAATCACTCAAGTCCTTGCCGCCATTTTGGTTTTTATTTTTCTCGCCACCAGCGCGGACAGCGGGTCCTATGTCTTGGCCATGTTATCAGACCGGGGCCAACAGACGCCACCAGTTTGGGAGCGGTTGTTTTGGGGCGCAGTGTTAGCTGCTTTGACTGCCGGGGCTTTACTGACCGGGGAAGGCCAGCTGATGATGCGCACTTTGGCGATGGCCGGCGGCGTACCCATGCTGTTTGTGA
This sequence comes from uncultured Caulobacterales bacterium, assembly GCA_964636945.1. Lineage (GTDB taxonomy): Bacteria > Pseudomonadota > Alphaproteobacteria > Caulobacterales > Maricaulaceae > CAZADA01. Next base: position 33,618 of record CAZWVH010000031.1, read on the forward strand.
TGATCGGCATGGCCATAGTATTGGTGCGTTCATTTCGCGGCGGGGCGAGTGCATCTCCCCATATCGCGGCGCCCGTCGCGACGACAGGGCCTCAGTTTGACCAGCCATCGGACAAACCAGCAGCACCCCCACACTACTCGGCTGATGAGTGAACCGGTTGCTCTCCGACTGGCTGGTTTGCTTGCGCCGCGTTTCCTTCTTGTCGTCCGTCATGGTGTGCGGGAGCGCATGATAACCGTCGTGGAATTTCCACAGTATTGGAAAGTATTTGTCACGCTCCCCACTGAACAATCAGCGTTTCTGTCGGAACGCGGCACTACGTAGACGGGCGCGTCACGGTCGATCTTGAGAATCGAGCGTCCAATGAACTGGAGCACTTGGTGTTCAACGAAGAGGTTGCAGCGCCATCCAAAAAGGTTGCGATTTGCACGTCAGAAAAAGAAGAACTCATCGAAATACCCGTCGCGGGGTGTGGCAAACATCAAAATTTGGGTCGATGACGAAGAGCAGCCGGGCCGCGTATTGGTTGAGGCGCGCTGACCATTCAGCGCGAAGATGTTGACCCGCCAACTTTATCCCATCCGGTCTGACCTGGCCCCATTGCTTATGATTTGAACCCAGCCAAGCGCTTGTTGCGAGGGGAATATTCGGGTTGACTTGAGCTACGTGTTCTATGTTCGTGCACCAAGTCAGTCTTTAAATCGGCCATATCGATTTGAGCTCGTGCTTGGGTAGGCCCCTTGAAGCGCCTGAGCCGTGTCGTGTGTAAAAATCTGATCAGAACCGATCTACTGAGCTTCCCGAGACATAGGTGACGCTTCATTCCGGACACATGGGTAACACTTTT
>CAZWVH010000032.1:0-34421 GCA_964636945.1 uncultured Caulobacterales bacterium
CGCGTCATCGCCGAGTACGGCTATGACCATTGGTACATTTATGTGGACGCCGACGAGCACATTGTCTTCGACCAGGCCGGGGCGTTTGGCTTCAACGACTTAATCGCCATGGCCGAACGGTTGGGTATTTGCCGAGTGCGCGGCATGCTCATTGACATGTATGCCGCTGGTCCGTTGCTGGAGTACCAATGGAAGACGGGCTCAAGTCTCATCCAGACATATCCCCTCTTCGACAGTGATTCCTACGTCGAGCAGAACTTTAAAGAAATCATTTCCCGCAAGGGCGGGCCACGCCGCCGTCGGTTTAAGGATGCGGACGGCGCGTTCAATCCGGAAATGTCAAAGTATCCCCTGTTCAAGCTCCAGCCGGGCGAGCTGTTTGCCAACCCCCATCACATCTACCCATATGCAAGAAATATGGAGTCGAAGTGCTATCTCGGAATGCTTCACTTCAAGTTTCTTCCCGGCTTCATCGATCGGGTCCATAAGGCGATCCAAGAAAAAACCTATTGGGACGGAAGCTCCGAATATAGGCGGTATTTGGATAAACTTACAGAAAACCCAAATCTATCGCTTGAATATGAGGGATCGCGAGCATACCGGTCTCCGCGTGACTTCATCGACTGTCAACTGATTGAGTCTATTGATTGGTCAGGTGCGTCGATGCGCGGCCACGCCCACAATAAATTAGCCATTCCGGGAGCAACGCACGAGCAGACTTGGAGCTGAAGCGATGCGCCAGATGCAAGAGGATATAATGTTGGCTTCGACAGATGATCTGGTCTCGACAGAGATTGAGCATGAAGGTCAAGTGTTTACCTTCGCTCATGATGACGAGAATGACCACATCTTCCAGGCCATTAAAAACTCTGGCAGTTTTTACGAGTTGAGTCTTCTGGCGGCATTGAGGGAGTATATTGCGCCGGATGACTTTGTGATCGACATCGGCGCCAATGTGGGAAACCACTCAATTTTCTTTGCAGGCGCAGTCGGTTGTCGGGTTTTGGCGTTCGAGCCCAATCCACGAGCCTCGCGCTTATTGAGGCACAACATTGCGTCAAACCGGCTCACTGGTCGTGTGACAGTTCTCGAACACGGTTTGGGCAGGCGCGACATTCAAGGCGCGTCGCTGCATGCCCGGCTGAAAAACAATCTCGGCGCGGTGTGTTTGTCGGAAAACGAACCGGGCGACATCGAGATAAAGCGATTGGACAGCATTGCTCTGCCCCAGCCGCCCAAACTGATCAAAATCGACGTTGAGGGAATGGAAGCCGACGTGATCGCCGGCGCCGCGGACGTACTGGAAGCTCACCGTCCGGTTGTGTGCGTTGAGGCTGGCACATGGCGTAATCTGGTTGAGGTGCGTCGACTGCTGAGCGCTTACGGCTATATCGCCATTGAGGCCTTCAACCACACGCCCACGCATATTCTCTTGGCTGACCCGTCACGCTCAGCGAACGAACAAACGCTCGATATTGTTTCGCGCATGGCCTCCAACCTCGCGCTCTACAATGCCGACCGAGCCACCGACATTTCACGCGATCGCGCGATGGTCATCAATGAGATCAAGTCACGGGTCGCCGTGCTTCACGACTCGCTTGGTCAGACCATCCAGCACGTGAATGACGATACCAAATCGGTCGTCGATGGCGCGGCGCGTTCGGTCGCGGATTTGACCACGCAGTTTGCCGGTCTTCGCGAGCACCTGAGCATGTTTGCCGATCGTCAGGATGAAGAAACCGTTGAGTTGCGCGGGCGGACTGACGCCATTTTCGAGCTGACAAACCAGTTATCGCAGTCTGCGGATGCGACGATCTCCACACTAGAGGACGTCGCCAAGCAAATCGCGCAGCACAAGCAGGTCAATGGCACGGTTCTGCGCGAACACTACAAGACACTGACAGCGCTCGCCGAGCGGCTTGAAGAGCAAGATCAGCGCAACAGCGCGGCTCTTTCCCAACACAACGAAGCACTGCAGGCCATTTCTTCACAGCTCACCGCCGCCGATGACGCGTCCGCCTCCAATTGGAGCGATTATCGCCAGTCGCTTGACGCCTTTGTAAAGCGCGTCCCTAGCCTTGATGAAATGCGCGGCGCGTTACATTCGGTCACGGACAAAATTGCTCAGCAGATCGTCGACACCAACCAAATCGCGTTGCGTGAACATGGCGACGCGCTTTCGACCTTCTCCGCCCAACTCTGTCAGTTGGAAGACTTCAACCAAGCAGCGGCCCGCGAACACGCCGCCGCGCTTGACGCTCTTGCAAAAGATTGGCCTGGCCGGAAAGCGGCTCAAGCCGCCATTGAGGGGCTCTCAACTCAGTTTGAACAACTGGACGAGTTTAACCAGAAAGCACTTGCCGAACAGCGCCAGGCAATTGCCGCTTTGGACGCGGCATCAGTTCAGACCCGTGACCAATTGAATGCGCTCACAAGCGAAGTTGTGCATTCTGCCTCCGCTCAAGCTGGCTCGCTGCGGTCGGCCGTGACGCACATAGCCGAAGCGATGCGCGAGCGAGCGGATGTGGATGACGCGTCTCGGCGCGACATCAGCGACAGGGTGCACTCCCTTTCAAATCAGGTTCACGTCGAACTCGCCGCCACCCGAATGGAATTGGCAGAACTCAAACGCCTGACCGCGCGCACGCTGAGACGGGCGTCAGCGGCGGCGCCAGGGGGTGTCGCGGTTCAACAGAAGACCGCGGCGGAACCGTTCGCCATCTGTTTTTTAAATCATCAGTTTGCCAGTTCGTGGTGCGGTTGGCGTCACCATCAAGCGGTACAGCTGACGGAAGGCGGGCACGCGCGGATTAACCAGAATGTCAGCACTCCCGGCGTCATGTCGCTGCCCATCGCCACGACAGAGCCGGGCCTGTACCAAGTGCGCGCCGACGTGAACTTTGACCGCCATGACACGTGCCGTCTATTCATGCGCGTTACGGCCGCCGACACCGGCGAGGTTCTGGGACCGGACACCCAGGTGACGCCTGGCGGTACGTTATTTCGCTTTTATCAACCACGCCGGATCGCGAAAATTCAGATTTCGTTGTTGGTGCGCGAGCCATGCGAAGGTTACGAATTCAAACTCAATTGGGTTCGCCTTGAGCGCGTGGATGCTGAGGCTCACCGGCAATGGATTTCCCAACAGATTGGCGCGCCGGTGATTGCGTCATTGGCAAGCATCCCCGACCGCGAACCCATGTTGGAAGACGCGGTCAACAGTCTCCTGCCCCAGTGCGACCGAGTGCGCGTGTTCCTGAACAATTACGGCCACGTCCCGCAATTCCTCAATCATCCTCGCATTGATGTGCGTCGCTCACAGGACTGGGACGACAATGGCGATGCGGGCAAGTTTGGATGGATTGAGGATAATGACCCGGCAGGCTATCGCCTGACCTGCGATGACGACCTTCTGTTTCCGCCCGACTATGCGCTCCACATGACGCGCCAGGTCAGAGCAACGGACAATAAAGCGATCGTTGGTCTCCATGGCGTTATCCTAAAACAACCCATCCAGCAGTATTACTCAAAAGACAGCCGATACGCGATCCACTTCCAAACCAGGCTCGACCAGCCCCGCCTTGCGCACGTATTGGGCACGGGCGTTTTGTGCTTTCACAGTTCGCGCATCACCATGTCGCGCGGGGATTTCATGTTCCGCAACATGGCGGACATTTGGGTGGCCAAATACGCCCAAGAGCACGATATTCCCCTGCTTATCGCGCGCCGGCCCTTCAAATGGGTCCGTCAGAACACGCAATCGGGCGGGTTTGAGTCGATTTATGACCATTCCTTGCGGCGCACCACGTCCTCGTTCAACAACGCGGCAATTCAGGATTCGGTGGTCAAATCCCTCTATCCCATGGCCCTGAAAAAGTTGGACCGCCAGTTCCGCGTATTGGTGGTGGAAACGGACAATCCTGGCGAACTCGACGCCTGCTTAGAGAGCTTCCACGCTCATAGCGTGCGCGACGTGGAGTGGGTGCTGGTCATTGCCGCCACGGGCGCAGGTCGAGAAATACGCGATCATATCGCCGCCATGTCATTTTACGAGGAATGCCACACGGTTGATCTCATGACGGACGACGGCAAGGATCGTTTGTTCTCACTGTTGGAGTCGATAGACTACGAGATCGGTTTTTTCGCGACTGACCGCGTGCGCTTTCACAATACAGATTGGTGCACCGCTCCAGCGGCAGACAACTGGCTGAAGGGCGCGGACAGCCTGACATTCCAGTTGTCCCACGGCGAAGCCATTCCCACCAGCGCCCAACGACGCGCCGATTTCGCCATCTTCACCAAGTCAGGGCGCGAGATTCTCAAAGCTGTCCGGCCCACATTGCAATCTTCACTGTTCAGCTATGCCGGCGCCCACGCAGCGCAGCGCGCCCCACGGTTTGAGCGGCCCGAAGACGACGTGATGACCATGAGCCGCATTGTGCGCCAGAGCGTGACCAATGCACACCCTGGCGGTCCGCCGGCGCGCGCGCGGCCCAAATTGATGCCTGCACGCCGGGTGACGCGCATTGAGCCAAAACGGATCAACGATGTGTTCGACCGTGTCGTGGTGCTCAATCTCGATCGGCGACCGGACCGCTGGGAAGCCGTATCGCAGCAGTTGACCAAGGCGGGAATCACAGCTCAGCGCTTTCGCGCGGTGGACGGGACTTGGCCGGAAATCGCGGCTGAGTTCCGCGAATATGAGGCCTCTCCCCTGCGCGAACTTTCCCAAGGCACGCCAAGGATCACCTCATCACATTCGTTCTACGTTCATCCTAAAAGTCAGGCGCAACGCATCGCTTACTTGGAGGAGCGCCAAAAGCGCAAAGCCATCCAATCCGCGGGCGCCTGGGGGTATATGCGCTCCATGATCTCAATCCTGGAAAGCGCGATTGAAGATGGCGTGGAGAACCTTCTGGTCTTCGACGATGATGTGATGTTCCACAACGACACGTCCTCGATTTTTCGCCGAGCGCTGAAAGATTTGCCGGACGATTGGCGCATCTTGCAGCTTGGTACACTACAATATCATTGGGATCGCAAGTGGATCCGCTGGCGGGGACCACACCTCTACAGCAGTCTGGGGTCGTCCGTGGGCTCTCACGCAGTGGGCATACGCGCTGAGGTCCTGCCCTTTATGCTCGAACGGTCTCAACGTCTTGATTTGCCATACGATGTGGGTCCGCTCAGTGCGGCGGTGCAAACCTTCAGTGACCAATCATTCGTGGTTTATCCCAATATTGCCATTCAGGACGTGACCGAAAGCGACATTCGCTCTTCAGGGTTCCAGGAAAACGCGGATCGCGAGCGGGTTCTCGCCACCTATCGGTGGAACATGCCCGATTACGCCAAGTAACTGAGTGGCCATGCAGCAGTCGGAAACTTCATTTATGTCTGATCGCAAGAAAAAATTGGCTCAACGGGGCGAAACGCACTTTATCCTTAATTTAAACGGCTTGAGTTTAGTCTATTGTCATATTCGAAAGAACGCCTGCACGTCGTTCAAGTCACTCTTTTATGAGCATTCACCGCACAAGACTAAGTTGGCCAATTACCCGACCGGCATTCGTTTTCTCAACCAGAACCATCGAGTGAAAGACGTTGACATCATCACATCAGCTGATGAGAGCATCTTCGTCTATCGCGACCCAGTGAAGCGATTGGTGTCTGTCTTCAAAAACAAGTTCATCCAGCGACGAAACGGCCAAGAGTTATTCAGTCGATATGCAGAAGTGTCTGGAGAAGATCCCGAAGAGGCCAGCTTCACTGATTTTATTACGAATTATTGTGTTGCACACATCCCAGAAGGCCACAGAATCGACCCGCATTGTTTACCGCAAAGCGACCACTTGCTGCCCATCGAGTACACCCGGCCCATTGCGATCGGCGATCTGCACGCCGTGATGACCGAGATTGTCGGCGCACCGACGGCCGACCGATTCTTTGCCCATCCCACCAATCAGTCCGAGGTGAAGCCGCTCGACCTCAATGGCAGGTCCGCCCACACCATGACAAGCCAACAGCTCTACAAACTTTACCAAGATACGGGGCGCGCGCCCGCGAGCAGCGCTTTCGTCACCCAAGAACTCCGGCAAATCATTGCCGACAGTCGTTATCGAGACGACGTGGACCGTTTTTCCGACCGCCAGCCTGCCCAAACCGCAGAATGGATTTGACGGAGTTGGGAGTCCCTCAAATTTCAAATGGCAACGCGTTGTAAGCTTGGATCCATTTTTTCATGCGCGGGATTCTTGCAACCTCGTCTCGATCAAAATCAAGCGCTCGATTCGGAGAATCATTCTTTCTCGTCAACTCAAGCGGTTGGCCAAGACGTTGAGCGAACAAATCGATCAATTCATCTATTCTTTCGTAAGGACAACATTTGATCGGGCCGGGGTTACCGTCTTGATCAAGTACAATTTGATGGGGCGCACGAAATGTTGCGGCTGGCGATCTTCGATGGCTTGCCCAGTCATCCAAAAACTCCCGAAATGTCAAGTGTCCAGTATATCGGTTTGACTTGGCCAGTTCTTTCCTGGAACGGAACTTATACCAGCTTGCCACCACATCAATCGGATGCCTAACCACTGTATACCAATCAAATCGATTTTCATCAAAAAAGTCGCCAAATATTTTCTTCACGCCGCGGTAGTCAAGGTGTCGCCAGTTGGATCCCGAGTGTCCGGTATAAATATCGGCAAACGGAATTAAAGCGTCCTCCAGTGCCTGGCTCCCAGATTTCTGATTCATCAGGACGACAAACCCATGGTCGACAGAAGCTAACATCGGAAACTCCAGACTAATTCAGTTTCTGACAATTCAGTTATTCTGAGTCTAGGGTGCCAATAAAGCCCCTTAGTTAACAACAGACCGGTCGGTTGCTCGCCGCCAGGCGTTACCGTCAGAGAATGCAATCACCGCCCCTCCTGTTTCATCGCTCACGTAAATTAGTTGCCCTGCGGGTGTGGCATTCGGCAACGAATCGACGGCATAGCTCCCAACTCTTATTGCACCATCGACATCCAACGTCGCCTCGGGTTGGGTACTTCCACCGACCTTCACCCACCCATGCTGAGCATTTAAGAATGTATGAGAACTAGATTGAAATCGGTGATTGTATGTTGGCGTCTGATCCGCCACATAGAGGTCCAGTCGGCACTCTCCAGAAGTTGATGTATCCCGAAATATACGGATCGAGCAGTCGCTAGATTCATCTTCAGGTTGGGTCGATATGTCCAGTATAGATTGACCGGAGAATGAGGTGTGCTTTAACTTTGATTGTGTCCCACTGACATTTGACAGTTCCAAGTAGGACCCCGCACTTTCTTCCAGGCGAATGGAGGGATTGGCACCGCCGAGATGCAGCAATTGATCTGGCGCGGCATGGCTCAGCCCAACAAATCCGGTGTCTTTGTCGACGACAATGGCGTCGGTCCAGGCCGCGCCGTCGGCGCTGACCTTCACGCGAAAATTATTGTCGCCCACCAAGCCCGCCTCGGCTCGACCGGAAAAGCTGGTCTGGAAGAGCACCGACGCGATGTCGCCCGGGGCGGCCTTGTTGATGGTCATTTGATGGTCGTCGCCGTCATGGCTGAACACGCTGGCTTCGCTGGAGACCGTGAGGCGGTTGACATCATCGGCGACGGCATTCACGCCCACTCTCGGCGCGGGATTGACCAGGTCGGCGGACATGGGTCCCCACGCGCTTCCGTCATAGCGATAAAATTGTCCCTCATCGGCCACGTGGGCGATCCAGCCTGTGTTGGGCGGATAAAACAGCCAGGCGCCGTCTTGGAAGGCGGCGATTTGGCCGTCGCGCCCCGCCCACTCCCCCATGGCGGCGCTTGGAACGATAAAGGCGGCGCCGGGATCGGGCGATGGAGGCGGCGCAGTGAGGTCCTTGTCGGAAACAGCCAATTGCACGAGCACATCCAGCGCACGCACCGCTTCATTGTGGGTGACGTGCTTTTGCGCCTGCGCCGGCATAATGTAAGGCAGGTTGAGAACTTCGCTTGTCGACATATTGACCATCCATGCTGGGCGACCGGCGAGCGACCGCGTGGGAATGGTCCGAGCATAGGCGGGCAGTTTGTGGCGGGGACAAACCGGCGTCAGCTGGGCGCGGATGAATGCGCGATGGCGTTGGATTGGCGCACCTTGTCCAACATGATCGCGTCCAGTTGTTCAGCTTTTGCCCGGATTGCGTCGGGGATGGCAAAAGGTTCGCCGCGCTTGGCCTCGCCATGCTTTTCCACTTGATAGTTCAAAGGGTTGATCACAGGCCAGTTTGCGAAGAACCGTGGATTTTGGAGTTTGTTTTCTTCGATCGCCATGAACTGGCAAAATGCATCAAGATTGAAATGGTTTTGGTCGGTAACATCGACAAAATAGACCGGCGTGATTTCGGTTATGCGTTCTAAGAAATCGACGTGGTTCTTGTAGTTTTCAATGAGTTTTTCTGTCGGCTGCCCCCATTTGATTTTAAAGTGAGAGCGGGCGATCTGCTCGAACGGTCTGAACGAACTGAGGAACCGACAATCGGGGTAGTGCACGCCGATGATTTCGGCCAAATCGTCGCGTTCAGGGTCCTCGATCTTCAATAGTTTGATGGCGTTGTCCTTTAGATAGGCCAGAGGCTCGCCACGGTCGCGATACGCCTTGTAAGGAATTTCCGACTCCACAAGGCTGTTGTCGGTCCGCCCGGGAGTTAGGGTGCTGGCGGGCGTCGACGCGTCCTCGCCCATGGCGGCGCGCACCATGGATAAGAGAAATTGTGACCCGCTACGCGGACGGGTGATCAGGCAGAAATTTAGTGCAAACATGATGACTCAGTCCAAACGCCCTATGAGTTTTATTTTATCCGTCACTGTCATGCGACCTTTGGGCCTTAACGAGGCCAATGCATGAGATTGGCCAGGGCGTACACAAAGCGCAATACGCCATAGGTTGGATGACATTCCCTAAATTATGCTAAGCAATAGCAAACCATCACTCATGTTTTGATTTAACGGGCAATATGTCTCGCACGCGCGCCACGTCAAATGGCTGGCCCCAAAACGCGAAGCAGCAGAGCCAATCAGCGTCTCATCAGCGGGTGAACACATTGAAAGCCGGACACTGTCACATGCTTCAGCTCCGGTGTTCACTTCCGACTGGTCGCGAAGACCACAAGCAATTTTATCGCAATCGGAGGCGCGCAGACAGCAGGACATTAACACATCCCCGCTACACCTTGCGGAGATCGGCGCTCGGTCATGAGCTGCATGCCTTTGCATCCGCAGCAGCGGTGGCTTAACGTCAACCCACACCGTTGATCGTGGAGAACGCGCCCCCACGGCGAGATTAGCAAAAGCGCAAAACACATGTTCATTTTTGGTCGCTTCGGCGAGACTTCACATTTTCATGCGCCCGTCATCGAAGACGTTGTCCTGCTCGAGTTGCGTATGGATGGGCAAGCCGGCCTCATGACCCAGTCTGGGGAGTGGGTCAGCGTTGCCAATGTCTTGGGTCTGGTCGGGTTCGGCGCCAAAGCCGCGCCTGAGATCGAGGCGTTTTGTAACAATTGGCGCGCGCAAATCGGCGGCGAGGCGCCACCTGCCCTGTTGGTCGGTGACCGCGAGGACGCCCAATCAAAGGTCGCGGCGTGGATGGCGGGCCGGCTAGCTGGAAAGGCGGTATCACTGGCGAAAAGCAATGTGGATGTGCGCCGCCAATTGACCGTGGTGCGCCGCGACATGGACACCCTCCAAAGCGCCGTGCGCCGCATGGAAAGCTTTGTGCGCGAAACCGCCCTCAATCCGTTTGTGAGCATTCTCACCTGCCCTGCTGGCGATCAGCGCGCGGCGCTAACGCCTTCGACGGGAACAGTGGAACAGCGCATTCCCGTAAACTCATTCGGCATTGCCGGACTTGATGTGTTTGTGGACCTGGATCGCAGTGATCATGGCGCGGAACTCCATTTGGAACTGCACGGCCAAGACACTGAGACCGTTTACGGGGCTTGGCGCGTGCTTGCCGGCGCGTTGACTGACGGCTGGAATACATTTGCCTTGCCGAAAGGCGTGGCGGTGTCCGGTGACGCCTTGGTTCTCAGGGCGCGCGCTCAGAATGGCGTCATCAGCTTGAGTCATGGCGGCGATCACCCTGTTGAGCGTATGCGCGCGCTTCAATTGCGCTCAGCACAATCAGAGGCAGAATACTTGCCGGCCCCGATCGCGTTTCGGGTTTGGGAGGGCCTGCCCACCATTCCGCCGCCAAGTTTTGCTCACGCGGCCCCCGGCGCGCGCAAGGCGTGTGAAACGCGCCTCACCGTTTGGCCAACGGTGTTACAACGCGCCGACGTATTCTACGAAGATGGCGAGCCAGGAGAGGTCGAGGACTTCGTTCAAACCGACATAACGGGCCGCTTGATCGTCCAGCCCAGTGACGAAGGTCCCATCGCACTGGTGCTGAACCGGGCGACGCCACGTGAGATTGATGCGCTTTTGGTCACGGCGGCGGCCATGTCCGACAGCGTAGAAGGGCTTGAGATTGGACTCGGCATATTGCCGCGCGGCGCGGTCGAGTCCGGAGATTGGGCGGAGAGCCTGACATGGCATCCCCTGAATTTTCAAACGCCAGAGCGCATAGTCGCATCGAGGTCAGGCTCCCCAAACTCTGACCATGTGGTGGTGATCGCCGCGCGTACTGAGGATCCCATGGCCGCCTGGTTTGGCACCACGGCCATTCTGGGCATTGAATTTGACGTTAGCCGGCATGGAGACCGTGCTGTGGAATTGGTCAAAGAGATCTCGACATGACCAACCCAGCCGTCGGGATCGTCATCCCGATTTTCAGACACAGCGTGCTGGTGACCGAAGCCGTTGACAGTGCGCTCGCTCAAGATCTCGATCCGCGCGTGCATATTGTGGCCGTCAATGATGGCTGTCCCTATCCGCAAACTCACGAAACCCTGTGCGAATATGCTCTCGCCCATGGCGACCAGCTGGATTATGTGCGCCAGTCAAACCGTGGATTGTCAGGCGCGCGCAATACCGGGGTCAGGCATCTCTTGCGCCGGTTTCCATCCATCGAAGCAATTTACTTTCTTGACGCGGATAATCAGATCGAGCCAGGGGCCCTGCGTCGGGCATTGGCTAAACTTCGCGCCAACCCGCGAACCGGTTTTGTTTATCCCGATATCAACATGTTCGGCTTGCGCTGGTTTGGGGATTTTTCGGGAAATTACTCCCCCCTAATGCACATGCGTCTCAATGTTTCCGAGGCAGGCAGTTTGGTGCGCGCGGACGTGTTTCGCGATGGCGTGTTTTTCGATGAGGACATGAAGCTTGGCTATGAGGACTGGGATTTTTTCCTGTCAGCCTATGAAGCCGGGTTTCACGGCGCCCATTTGGAGAACTTCGGATTTCGCTACCGCAAGCGCGCTGAGAGCATGGTGTCGGAGTCCCATGGTCTCGACACGGAGCTGCGCGCCACCATTGCCCGTAAACACAAGCAACTATTTCACCCCGGCAATGTGGTGGCTTTGGAGGCGGCGCATCATCCACGCTACGCCTTGATTCATCCCACGCGCGATGCCGTCTCCCTGATCACCGACCCTGACGATCGGCCGACGGACATTTCCATGGCCGAGTTCCAACGCCGAATTTGGGCCAGCATTGTCGACCCCACCACGCAAGACCTGCCCTCATTTGTGATTTTTGCCGACGTGAGTTCACTGCGCTCGGTGAAACGTGCGGGCATGCAGCATTTCGCGCTGTGGCGGATGGAGCGGCTGCTTGATCAAGCCGATGTGGCGACCGTGGAAATTTGCCACTCTGACAGCTGGGGCGTCACCGGTCCGTTCAGCCCGAAGGACAATCCCAAATGGCGCAGTCAGGCCGACATGGTGATGATTCGCTCCAACACTTTGCGCGAATTGGCGCGTCGCGTTAATGACAAGGTATTGGATTCCCTGTGGCGAAAACGGCCAAGGCTGAAGGTCAAGACCGCTAGAATCTTCACTCCACACGCACGCTCGGCAACGGCGCGACGGCGTTCAATGTCGGCTCTGCGGCCGTTGGTGAATGACCTTAAGGCGAGCAGCTATGCGGACGCGCGCGCTTTGCCCTCGCAATGGAAAAACGCGGGTCAGAAGAATCGTTTTCACATGGCTCACGAAGCTCGCATGCTGTTGGGCGCACCAGCGCCGATTGCACCCCGGCGCAGATCATCGAACCAACGCGACATCGCGTTCGTGCTTCCCCTCTTCAGCTTTGGAGGCGTTGAGCGCACCACTGCACAAATCGCGCGCCAGCTCAAAGCACACGGCTGGCGCACACACTTGGTGGTTTGGCAGTCCGACACAGCGCCTGGACTGACAGCCCTTGCCGATGCGTTTGATAGCGTCAGCTTTCTTGATCTGCCTGACGTGACCACCTGGTCGGAAGACGAGCTCTATTACGGTACGGAGATTCCTGGCTGGCAGAACGCCCATAAAGACCATGCCATTCCGGTGGGACTGCTCGCTGGGATGGACGCCGTGGTCTTCAGCAATTGCGCCTCCGGAAATGTGATTGCCGGCAAGTTGCGACGCTTTGGCGTTAAGACACTGAACTATCTGCATGTGGCGGACTTCAGCGAGTATGGGCGGCCAGTGGGCCATCCCATGCTCGGATTGGCCTATGAGCACGTTTATGATGCATTTCTGACGTGTTCCCAGACCATGGCCGATTGGCTTGGCGGCATGGGTGTTCCGCCCGCAAAGCTGATTGTGGCGTCAAATGCGCCCGGCTTCGACATTGACCCTGATCGCGCCGAAGGTGCAGTGCGGGCTCGCACCCACCGTCAGGGCGGTCCATTGCGCATCCTGTTCATTGGGCGGTTGGATCGGCAAAAGGGACTTGAGCGCCTGCTGTCTGTGGTCCACTCGCTCAGCACAAAGCACCCAGGCCAATTCCAGTTCCGTGTGGTTGGCGCACAGTTGGTGGATGTTGAACGCGTCGATCCTTTTCGGTCCGAATCGAACATTGAGTGGTGTGAAGCCACCTTCGACACAAATGCGCTGAGTGACCACTATGCCTGGGCGGATGCGCTTTTACTGCTGTCCCATTGGGAGGGCTTGCCACTTTCAATCATTGAGGCGCAGAATTTTGGTGCGGTACCGATTGCAACGAATGTCGGCGGTGTCGCGGAGGCCATCAAGGACCAGGCGACGGGCTTCTTGATTGACCCCAATCACCCTGTGGCCGCTGCCATGGCGGCGCTCGAACAGCTTGCCTTAGATCGGTCCACGCTTATGAGTATGGCCCTGGCCGCTGCCCGCGCTGGACAGGAGCGGCGCTGGCGGGAGTCAGTTGTCGAACTCATTGACTGGCTGAACAAACATGTATCGCTTGCCGCAAACGTTGGCCCGGAGGATTCGCGCGCCCAGGCGGCATGAACGTACAAAGAGGACTGGCCATGCCCAGCGTGGAAATCGAACGCAAAATTGATCTGCCGATTAAGCAGGTCCTTGAACTGATCGAAGATGTCGAGGCCTATCCGCGCTTTGTGCCGGGAGTGAAAGACATCACAGACTTGGAAACCGTGGCTGCGAACAATGTGACAACCATGACGTTTCGCGCGCGCATCCGGTTTCGCATCATTGGCGGCAGGATTAAAATGAAGGCCGTGATCGACCGCAACACCAACACCGCATCGGCGGAGATGTTGCGTGGCCCCTTCAACATGGCCAAGGGCGGCATGTCCGTGGCCGCCGACGGCAAAGGCACGAGGGTCAAAGTGGCGGGCGAATACGCCACGCCGTTCGACCGATTTCGCAAGGTGATCGAGGAAAAGTCAGGCGTGCTTGCTGACACGATGATTGCCGCCACCATGCGCTATGTGCGCGAAACGAGCTGAGCGGCGGTTTGTTCTACTCCCCCGCAGCGGGGGATGACGCGACTTTGACATGAGCGGGATTGGAACGCGACATCACCCAACCAACCAGCACGGGAACAAGAATGCCGGGCATCCCTTCGTAGATGCTATTGTGCCAACCCAGCTGGCGCCAAGCCAAGGCTGTGCCCACACCCAAAATCATGAGCGCCACAGCGTGGATCTCGTCTAACCGGCGGCCCAGCGCATAGAGCGTCAATAACGGCGCAAACGCGGACGCCAATACGCCCCACGACAGGATCACCAGGCTGAATACGCTTTCATTACCCGATAGCGCGATGACAAGCGCCAAGCCAATGACCACGGCTGTTGCGGTCTTGAGCATCCATGGCTGTTCCAGTCTTTCGGGACCCAAATCGTGGGTGATGGCGGCCGAGCAGCTCAGAACAAGCGAATCGGCCGTGGACATGGTTGCCGCGAATATGCCCGCCAAGACCATTCCGACCAATACCGGATGGAACAATTCCCGGGCCATAGTCGGAAGCGCCAGCTCGGGATCAATTTCGGCAAGCTCTGGCAGATAGATTCGCGACAACATTCCAACGCCAGTGGCCAATGCGTAAAACATGGTGAAATAGCTATAGTACCAGACCCGGGCGCGAACCATGCCGGAGGGTTCCTTCAGGGTCATAAAGCGGATCATGACGTGCGGCTGGCCCACAACTGAAAACCCAGCAAATAGCCACCCCAACACGAAGAACGCCATGCCTAAAACACCGGGAAGCAATAGGTCGTTAGGAAAGAAGTTGAGGTAATCGGGGACCTCATTCCACCGGGCAATTACACCGCTTAACCCACCCTGATTCACGATGCCCACCACAAACAAAAGCGTCATCGCCGCCAGCATGACGAAGGATTGCACAGCATCGGTCCAGATCGACGCGCGGATCCCGCCGGCGAGTGAATACGCCATCACCATGGCCGCGACACCGATTGCGCCGAAACTGGGATCCCAGCCGAATGTGCCTTGTAGCGCCTTGCCGCCCGCGGCGATCTGGGCGGCAGCGTATGACCCAAGAAACACCAGCATTACGAGCGCAGCCACCCGGCGCCAGATGTCGAAGTGTTGTCCCGTCCACCCCGCGAGCACAGCAGGATATGACGCCTCGCTTGTGCGCTCGGCAGTTTCACGCAAGCGGCGGTGGATGAAGGTCGACGCGATGAAATCGCCCGCGATCCAGCCAATCATCAGCCAAATGGCGGGAAGTCCGACCGCATAGGTGAAACCGATCACCCCGATGAACATGTAGCCCGAGTTATTGGTCGCTACCGCAGACAGTCCCACCAGCCAAGGCGATACGCTGCTGCCGGCTAGGTAATAGTCTTTCCGCGCTCCGGTGGCCTTTCGCATTGACGCTAGGCCCACGCCAAGAAACAGGGCGAGGAAGACGATAAAGCTAGCGAGCGTCATACGGGTTCCATCTCGGGCTTGGGATTTGCGGGCGCGTCCGACGAAGGAGATATGGGCGAGGCGCCTGCGTCCTGATGGTCGATTTCGACCGCCGTCGAATCAAATCGGACCGGAGGAGAAGGCCGATGCGGATCAAACAGATCGGGCTGTGCGTCCTCGCCCATCGGGTTGATTTCCGCGCCAACCAGACTTGTGGCGCTAGACGGCGCGAAGGCCTCCTTGTCCTCTCGTCGGACGGGACTTTGCTGGGTTCGACGGTAGACCATCGCCACAGTCAACACGGTTAACCCCACCGCTGACAAGGCAAACAATCCAGATGAACCCAGTGGCGACGCCATCGCGGCTCCCGCCATCAATGGTCCGGCAAGTGATCCCACACCCCACATCATCAGAATGCCTGCCATCATTCCTGTCGCTTGCCCAGGTTCAGCGCGGTCGGCTGCGTGCGCGACAGTCACACCATAAAATGACAGTCCGCCAGCGCCCCAAATGACGGCAAGCACCCAAATAAGGCCATATGCGCCAAGGGTTCCGGCAATCACCAGTCCTACCGAGGCCGCAGCACTGATCCCGGCAAGCGCGCCGATGACGATCCGACGATCATAGTGGTCTGAGATTAAACCCGCCGGCCATTGGGCGATTAAAACGCCAATCATCATGGCAAGATTGAACAAGGCGGCGGCGCTGCCGGGCGCGCTGGGGTTGAGCTGGGCGGCATAGAGCGCGTACAGCTGCATGACCGATCCATTGACAATACCGGCAATGACAGCTGCAACCACGGCGGCGGGCGCCGTGCGCCACAATTTGCGAGGACCAAACGCTTCGACAGTTGAAACGTCCGGCTGCGTTTGGCGCGTGGCGAGAACAGGCAGGAGCGCCGCAGTGAACAATGCAGCGACAATCATGAACCCGGATGCTTGGCCCGGTTCGGCAAACATCACAAGAAACGGCCCCGCCATCAGTCCGATTTTTGAGGCGACGAGATAGAAGCCGAGGATTGCGCCACGCCGCTCAGGCGGTGCGCTATCGGTCACCCAACTTTCCCCCGTGGCGAGCAAGCCGGCAATGCTGGCCCCAATGGCGAACTGCGCCACCCCCCACCATGCAATTTCCGCACGGGTGTAAAGGGCTGCCCCGGCCAGTGCTGCCGTGGCGGCGAATAGGGCGAAGGCTCGAATATGTCCCACATTCCCAATCTGCCGCGGCGCGATAAGGGCGCCGGAAAGGAACCCAGCGGCAAATCCGGCATAGATCAGCCCGATGGCGACTGACGAGGCATCCCTGGCTGACAGCGCCAAGGGTCCCACAATGGCGAGCGCCCCCACTGCCGCTTGCATGATGGTGAGCGACGCCACCACTGCGGCGACGTTGCGATACCCATCAAATCGTTTCGACAAGGAGCGAAATTGAGCCCCAATCCTCATGCTGCGGCTTTGGCGCCGTCGGCTTCGAGCACTTCGGTCCCGGAAGCGCCAGCAGGAGCATTGCTCTTTGTGGAGTTTGGCGCTTCGATCAGCACCTTGTGCAGTGCGCGTGTGGCGTCATCGAAGTCATCCTCATCAAGGATAAACTGGATATCCACATTGCGCAGCAATTGGTGGACACCGCGGATCTCGATGCCGGCCTCTGACAAGCCGTTCACGCATGTCGCCGTCAATCCAGGCACATTCAAATCACTGCCAATCGCCGAGACAATGGCCACGCGCCGCGCGGAGATCGTCGCGCTTTCCAGCTGGGCCTCCAATTCGGCGATCACCCGTTTAATGCGTTTGAGCGGGCCATTGAGATAGTGTGCAATTGTATTGGCGTTTGAGCTCTTTGTGACGATACGCACCTTATGGCGTGTGATCGCCTCCAGAATGGCGGCGTCATAGCCTTTGACGCCCACCATTTCAGGCTCAAACACTTCAAGTGCGTAGATCCCATTAATGCCCGTCACAATTTCCGCGCGCGGCGTTTCGGACATATAGTCGTCGCGAATGATGGTGCCGTCGTCTTTTGGATCAAACGTATTTTTGACACGCAGCGGAATGCCAGCTTGACGCAAACTTTTGGCGGCGCGCGGGTGGATGGCCTCCATTCCCATATTGGAGAGCTGATCGGCCACGTCATAATTGGTCTGACCGAGCTTTCGCACGCGGTCCTCGCCCACAAGGCGGGGGTCAGCAGACGAGAGATGAAACTCCTTGTGAATGATCGCTTCGCGCGCCTGAGTGATGGCGGCGATGCGCGAAAAAGTCACCTCGGTGTAGCCGCGGTCATACTGGCGCATGAGGCCATCACGGCTATGCGCGTAACCGGTGACAATGGGCAGCTCTTTGGACAGGTCCTTGTCCTTAAAAACCTCATTGATGCGTTCATCTAAAGTCGGCTGGCTTTCTTCGCGCCAGCCTGTCAGATCGACAAACGTTGCATTGATGCCGCGTTCGCGCAGCAAGAGCGCCGTATTGTGCGCCGAGTGCGCCTCACCCAAAGCGGAGAGAAGCTCCCTCACCGTGAGCAAATGCTCGTCGAGCCGGAAGTGTCCGTACGAACACAAGCGGTGCAAATCGATCAGACAACTGCGCACGCCTTCAATGCGCTCGCGGATGAAGTTATCGGCCAAGTTCCGATTTGGATTATCGCCAAAGACATCTTTGTTGATGGCGCACATGGCCTCGCCCACGCGCGAGATTGCGTCGCCCCAAGCCCACTCGGTATCGGCGCCGGCAAACAGGGCATAAACGCCTGGCTCCCCGGTTTTCTTGTGTTCCAGCAGTTGATTGGTCATGCCGCCATACGCCGAGACCACAAATACTCGATTATAGAGTTCGTCACCCGACCGATCGCCTATGATGATGTTGTTGAGAACACCCTCAGTATTCGAGATCGACGTGCCGCCGATCTTCTCAACAGTATGCTGTGCCATTGTATTGCCCATCACATTGAGTTCTTTAATATTGGTCTAGCTTCACCGCGCTGACCGACGACCCGGTGCAGCCCCCGCACGAGCGACTAGTTAAGCCGAAGCTTGCGGCGCCGGCGGGTAAGCGCCATCCGCGCCATGGACC
This sequence comes from uncultured Caulobacterales bacterium, assembly GCA_964636945.1. Lineage (GTDB taxonomy): Bacteria > Pseudomonadota > Alphaproteobacteria > Caulobacterales > Maricaulaceae > CAZADA01. The sequence goes on from CAZWVH010000032.1 coordinate 18,379, forward strand.
TCTTTACCGGTCACTGGCGGATTAAACACACACGCCATGGTCATCTCTTTGGTCGCCCGAAGAATATGCAGATCATTTTTGTCGAGCGCGTACATCACGCCTGGGCGGATCTGGTGAACTTCGCCGGTGGTCAAGTCCTCGATCGAGCCCTCGCCGGCCACGCAATACACCGACTCCAGATGATGCTTGTAGTGCATCTCCAGCTCGGCCCCCTCATGAATGGTGGTGATATGGAATGAAAATCCCATTTGGTCATCGGCAAGCAACAATCTCACCGAGGTCCAGCCGTTAGATTCCACCCGCCGCTCAGTTTCATTGGCGACGTTGAGATCCCTCACAATCATTCTGATTCTCTCTTAGTTGGCGGTTTCCATCTTTTGGTCAGTCGAGGCGAAATCGCTCGCCACCTCAGCCAGAGACTCCTCCACAATGTCGAGGCCACGCTGCAGATCATGCTCGTCAATGGTCAAGGGACAGAGCACTTTGACCACTTCGTCTTGACCGCCGCTGGTCTCGATCACCAAGCCTCTTGCGAAACATCGCTCAGTGATGGCGCTGGCGATATCACCTGTGCCCACATCAATGCCGAGCATCATGCCGCGACCTTTCACACGACGCACCACGCCGTCATAGGTCTTCGCCATGGCATCGAAGCGTTCTTTCAAATAAACGGCTTTCTTGTTCACCGATTTTTCAAAAGCCTTGTCGCGCCAGAACTCCCTCAATGCGGCTTCGGCGGTGACGAAAGCGTGGTTGTTGCCACGGAACGTGCCGTTATGTTCACCCGGCTTCCAGGTGTCATGTTCGGGTTTGATCAAAGTCACCGCGAAGGGCAGCCCAAAGCCTGACAATGACTTGGCCAACGTGACGATGTCGGGCTTAATCCCAGCTGACTCAAAGCTGAAGAACGAACCCGTCCGGCCGCAGCCGGCCTGAATATCGTCCACGATCAACAGCGCACCGTGTTTCTTGGCGATTTCGGCAATTTTCTTGAGCCAGGCGTCGGACGCCACATTCAACCCGCCCTCGCCCTGGACAACCTCCACGATGATCGCGGCAGGGGCGTCGATACCGCTTGAGGGGTCGGACAAACGGCGGTCCAACTGCCCGGCGGTATCTACGTCATCGCCAAAATATCCGTCATAGGGCTCATGGGTCACGCCACACAGCGGCATGCCTGCCCCAGCACGTTTGCCCGCATTACCCGTACAGGAGAGCGCGCCTATCGTCATGCCGTGAAAGCCATTGGTAAAGGCGATCACATTGCGGCGTCCCGTGACCTTGCGAGCCAGTTTGAGTGCGGCTTCCACCGCATTTGCACCGGTGGGACCGGTGAACATGACGCGATAATCAAGGTCACGCGGCTCAAGAATGGTGCTCTCGAACTCTTGCAGGAACGCCTCTTTGGCCTTCGTATGCATATCCAGGCCATGCGCCACACCGTCATCACTGATGAAGTCAATCAGCGCCTGTTTCAGTGTGGGGTGATTGTGACCATAGTTGAGCGTGGAACACCCCGCGAGAAAGTCGAGATACGCGCCGCCCTCCTCGTCGAACAACCACGAGCCGGCCGCACGTGAAAACGTACGCGGGAAAGAACGGCAATAGCTGCGCACTACCGATTCACGTCGCTCGAAAACTGACGTGTCTTGTTCGTCTTCTTTTGGATAAGGGATCACGTTCATTTGCCGCTCCTTATGAGTTGTATGCTGTCTGCGCTAGCCGTTCCCGCCAACGATGGGCGCTATGGTTACGCGATGTTCTGTGTCATGGCGGCCTGAGAAGTGGCGCTCATGTTCAAACCAAGGCTCCCGCTCCAGCTGGGCGTCTCGAGACTTGGCGAATTTTGAAAACATCTTCCAGGATGCCGCGTTGGCCTCGGTAATTGTGGTGCGCAGTTTGGTCACGCCCCTCGCGCTCTCGCGATCGACGATGTGGTCCAACATCCGCTGCGCAAGACCAACGCCGCGCGCTGTCTCGTGCACCGCCACCTGCCAAACGAACATCGTCTCGAGATCGTTCGGCGGGCGATATGCCGAAATCCAGCCCACTGCTTGCCCATTGCGTTCAGCGATCACGCACGTACCAGCAAAATCACTGCACTGTAAAAGGTTGCAGTAGACCGAGTTTCGATCGAGCGGTGGGCAAGCGGCGATGAGATCCCACACCGCCACACCGTCGGCGCGGTTGGGTTTCCGAAACACGATGGCGTCGCCATCGTCTGTCGACGAATGCTGGGCCTGCGTATCCACACTAATTCTCGCAAAATTCATTCATACTTCGAATTATGTCGCGTGGAACGAACTGTCAACCCGAACGGCCCAAGTATACAACTTTCTGCCCCTTTTTCTTGACATTATGGGTATTTTGTTGCGTACTTTAGACCTCACGCCGCAGAACATTGCGTCACATTGGCGGGGTTTACTTAGTATCTCGAACCAATTCAAAAGAGCCTCGATCGTTATGCTTCGACCTCCAAATGATTTGAAAACTTCAGCATCCGTCGCTGCGCCTGTATCATTCGGTCGTTCACTGCTGGGATCGGACAAATTGGTGAATCGGGTTGAGACGGCTTTGGTTGCCATCCGGCGAATTTTGCGCGCCGCTGATATCAATGCGAAACGGTTGGCTCGTGCGTCGGGACTCACGACCTCGCAATTGATTGTTTTGCAAATCTTGGATGGTCGCAATGAGGCCATGGCTAGCGAGATCGCTCGAACCGCGACGCTGAGCCAGGCGACAGTCACAGCGTTGGTCGACAAGCTGGAAGCAAAGGGCTTTGTTGCCCGCAACAGAGGCAAAACCGACCGTCGCCGAGTGTGGGTGAGCATCACCGATCACGGCCGCCGCGCATTAGAGCAGGCGCCGGATCTGTTGCAAGACACCTTCCAACAACGTTTCGAACAGCTGCCCGACTGGGAACAGGCGTTCATTATTGCCGGCGTGGAACGGGTGGCGGCGCTCCTCGATGCAGGCGAGATTGACGCGGCTCCGGTGCTGGAAGTGGGCATGCTCGACCACATACCGTCGAGTGACGACGTTGATGATTCCTGACTCGGCCGAAATGAAGGCCGACTGCCTTACCGCGCCACTGACCGCATGGGCCGGCCTTTCTTGATGAGGTCCAAGGCCGCTTTGACAATGCCGTCTCGATTGGGGAGCGGCGCAGACGCGGCCGGTCCCAACGGAATGAAACAATCGTCGGCTGTGATGCGTTGGGTCACGGCTGCTTTGCCGGCCTGCTCCATCATCAATGCCATGAGCGCCTCGCTTTGCGATCCTGTGCTCCGGCATTCATCAACAATGAGAATGTGCGCGCAGGGGCTGACCGCTTGGCAAACACCCGGTTCGTTCAGAGGCGCCAGCCAACGCAAATCAATGATCCGCACGCGCGCGCCAAATTGGCCCGATAAGATTTTTTCCGCCTGCCGGGCCAAAAACACCCCATTGCCATACGTGACAATGGCCAAGTCCTCTCCGTCGCCATATTGGCCGATTTCACCGAGCGAAATACCAGCGCTATCGCCTGGTTGCTCGTACACGTGCGCCCAAAGACCATCGCCTTCGTCGTGCAAATCACGGGTTGGGTATCGGGCAATCGGCTCCAAAAAAACCACAACCCGTTGTTCTTGGCGCGCCAAACGTACGCACTCGCGCAGCATCTGCACTGCGTCTCGGCCATTGGAGGGACATGCGATGATGAGCCCGGGAATGTCCCGCAGCACTGCAAGACTGTTGTCATTGTGAAAATGTCCGCCAAACCCCTTCTGGTAACCCAGCCCAGCAATCCGGATCACCATGGGGTTGGTGAATTGTCCGTTGGAGAAAAAGCTGAGCGTGGACGCCTCACCTCGGATTTGGTCCTCGGCGTTATGAACATAGGCGAGGAATTGGATTTCAGGTATCGGCAGAAACCCATTGTGAGCCATGCCGATCGACAGGCCCAATATGCTCTGCTCGTCTAAAAGCGTGTCGATCACACGGCCTGAGCCAAACCGCGAATGAAGCTTGTTTGTTACGCCGTAAACTCCGCCCTTTTGGCCGATATCTTCGCCTGCGAGGACAATTTCAGGATGCGCCGCCATCAAGTCCGTCAAGGCCCAATTGATCAATCGCGCCATGTGCTGTGGTTCGCTCATCGCCCTTACATCGCCGGCAAATAGCGCGTTGCGTGCTTCAGTTGTCAGGGAGCGTCCGGGCGAGCATGCGCGCGCCGGGGGGACCAGGCTCTGAGCAACTTCAGAGCTGGTCCGAAGTCGAGGGCAATGCGCCATATATTCAGAAACGCGTTCGGTTTCGCGTTCAAAATCCCCGTAAATCTGCAAAACCTCGTCTGGCGACAACAGACCCTCGCTGATGAGAAGCGCGGCGGAATGGATCAAGGGATCGTTGGATTCGTCGGCGTCCACTTCGGCTGGAGTCAGGTACCCGCTTTGGATGTCTGATCCGGCGTGCCCGTAAAGACGCACACACTTAAAATGGAGGAATGCCGGCTGTCGCCGTGTGCGGGCATGGTCGACCGCTGCTCGGGCGGCCTGGAAACTGTCGGCGAGGTCGAGACCATCGCATGCGAAATAGGTCATGCCAGGCTTGGCGCGCATTGAGGCTTCAATCCATCCCTCGGGCGTTTTGGTTGAGATGCCAATGCGGTTGTCTTCACACACAAAAACGATGGGCATGGGGCCGCCGCGAAAGGCAGTCCAACACGCCGTATTCAACGCGCCCTGCGCCGTTGAATGATTGAGTGACGCATCGCCAAAGCTGCACATGACCACACCGTCGCGCGCAAGACATTGATGCTCCGGCTTCATTCGGCGAGCAAGATCGATGGAGAACGCCGCGCCCATCGCCTTCGGTAAATGGGAGGCAATGGTGCTGGTCTGTGGCGGAATGAATAATCGTTTCGATCCCAAGACTTTGTGGCGACCGCCAGAAATCGGATCTTCCGAAGACGCTGCGAAACTGAGCAACATATCGGTGAGCGGAGCCTCTCCAGAAACCATTTTGGCGCGTTCGATCAAAAACGCCGCGTCGCGATAATGCAGAAACGCCATGTCATCGGGATGAAACGCCAGCGCAATTGCCGCCATGCCTTCATGGCCGGAGCTGCCAATGGTGTAAAACCCCTCGCCGCGCGCCTGCATCTTTCGAGCTGTGCGATCCAAATGCCGCGACAGCGATTGAGACTTAAACAGTGATATTGCCTGATCGCGCGACAATCCCGCCTCAGTAAGCGAAAGCGGTGAATTGCGTTGGGGCAAATGACCATCACGAACACGGTCCAAGAACAATTGATGGACAATTTCTGCTCGATCCATGGAGGCCCTCCACAAAATTTGCGACCGTTGCTAGAGAGATGCCGCAGCGAACTCAGCCCCCTACACCTTTGTCATGGCCTGCGCAAAGCGCCAGCTGCGCGCGACACGGCGGCCCGCGTGATCAAGCCGCTTGTGCAGCCCATTCACCATGATAGGTCAGCACGCTATGAGCGATAAAGTTGATATGGATGTGGTTGTTGTCGGCGCTGGCGTGATCGGCTTGGCTTGCGCGCGCGCGTTAGCGATGGCTGGCCGCGAGGTGGTGGTTCTGGAAGAAGAACGGCGCATCGCAGAGCATATGTCATCGCGCAACTCGGAAGTGATCCACGCCGGTCTTTATTATCCAACTGGCTCAGCCAAGGCAAAATTGTGCGTCCATGGCCGTCGCGCGCTTTACCAGCATCTGCGATCGCGCCAATTACCCCATCGACGTTGCGAAAAATTGATTGTGGCCGCGTCCCCAACTGAGGCCAATGATCTGGACGCGTTATACAAGCGTGCCAAAGCCAACGACGTGGAGGGGGTCGAACTGATTGATGGCGACGCCGCTCGGCGACTGGAGCCAGCATTGAGCACCAATGTCTGCGCGGCGCTCCTGTCCCCTGAAACCGGGATTTTTGACAGCCACGCCTATTGCCTCAGCCTGCAAGGCGAGCTGGAGGATCATGGCGGCCTCATAGCGTTCGGCTCTCGCGTGGATGGTGGGGCGGCGAACGACAACGGCATCCGATTGCGTCTTGGGGGAGACAACGACCTCACAGTCCAAGCCCGTTTGGTTGTCAACGCGGCGGGATGCGAAGCCGTGGCCTTAGCCAAGGCCATACACGGCGCCCACACCGCCTCTTTACCCCGACAGCACTACGCAAAAGGGTCCTATTTCTCCGTTTCAGGGCGCGCACCATTTTCGCGGCTCATCTATCCCATGCCCAATCAAGCCGGCCTTGGCGTTCACTTAACGCTCGACATGGCTGGCCGCGCTCGGCTTGGCCCGAATGTGCAATGGCTCCCGGACAACGCCCGCCCGCCCTTCGACTACGCCGTTGCCGCAAGCGACGCCGACGCTTTCCATAGCGCGGCGCACCGCTATTGGCCCGCCCTTTCGCGCGACTCGCTGGCGCCCGATTATGCGGGCGTGCGCACCAAATTGGCGGCCAAAGGCGAACCTGCGGCCGATTTCCGAATTGAAGGACCCGACGCCCATGGATCGCCCAGACTGATCAATCTGTTCGGGATTGAAAGCCCGGGGCTCACCGCATCCTTGGCGATCGCAGACACGGTGAAAGCGCTGGCTCTGGATTGCGCTTAGGGCTCTATGGACGGTGTGCGAGACGGGATAACAAACTGCCCGCCCCATTCGCGAATGCCGGCCATCTGTTCCTTGATTTCTTCCTTGAGGTTCCAAGGCAAAATGACGACGTAGTCGGGCTTGGCCTCAAAAATGGCTTCTGGCGCGCGAATGGGAATGTGCGAACCAGGCAGTAGCTTGCCCTGCTTGGCGGGAGCAAGATCGGTCGTGAACTCCAGGAAATCAGTGCCGATACCGCAATAGTTCAACAATGTGTTGCCCTTTGCCGGCGCACCATAGCCGACAATGGTCTTACCCTGGCGCTTAAGATCGATCAGTAGCGAGAGAAATGCCCTTTTGGTTTCTCTCACCTGCTCTTGCCATGCGCGATACACGTCGTCTTCGTGCATGCCATAGGCGCGTTCTTCATTGAGCACACGGGCCACATTGGGCGTTTCGGCGTGACTGGCCCCATCATGGCACACGAAAAAGCGGATCGATCCGCCGTGTGTGGGTAGCTCCTCCACGTCAAACACGCGCAAACCAGAATGCTTAAAGATGCGCTGAGCGGCGATGAGCGACAAGTAAGAGAAATGCTCATGGTACATCGTGTCGAACTGATTGCGTTGCATGAGGCGAAGCAGATGCTGAACCTCAAAAGTCGCAACCCCCTCCGGCTTTAACATGGCGGCCGCGCCGGCGACAAAATCATTAATATCGGGCACGTGCGCGAAGACATTGTTCGCAGGAATGAGGTCAGCTTTAAGCCCCTCCGCCGCCATGGATTCGCCGAAGCTCTTACCCACAAATGCAATCCGCGTATCAATGCCTTTTTGTTGGGCGGCTTCAGCAACAGATCGGCACGGCTCTACACCCACCGCTTTGATGCCCTTTTCCTTTACAAACTGGAGCAAGTAGCCGTCATTGGATGCAATTTCGATCACAGTGGATTCTGGCCCCAGCCCGAAGCGCTCAACCATGCCGTCAACATAACGCTTTGCGTGATCCAGCCAGCTGGTGGAGAATGACGAAAAATACACATAGTCTTCGCGAAAAATATCATCTCCGGAGTGAAAGTCCCGCGTCTGCGCCAAACGACATTCGCTACACACCATGATTTTCAAGGGATAGAATGGCTCCATCGCTGACTGGCGCTCTGGATCGATAAGGTCATTGGCCACCGGGCTCATACCCAAATCGAGCAAGGTTAAGGTCAGTGGGGTTCCGCAATGACGACATGAGGGCGTCGCATCGCCAACTATACTTAATCGCTTGTCTTGAATTTCGATGTCCATGCCCTGTTTCCCCTTATTCCCGAAACATACGCTGCTATACAGTGTGTCGCCCCACGGCTCTAGCGCCTGATCCAGTTTTTCAATTAAGGCGCTAGTCGGCAAGTTTGCACTGCAACACCGCCTACGTGAACTCCGTATTTCGCCGCAAGCGGGCCTTCATATTTTCGCCCACCGCTTCGAACGACAACAGCTTGGCGATATGGACGCGCGCCCGCTCGCCTATGGCTGTGGAGGCCTCAGGCTGTTCGCGAATGGCGGCCAAATGTGCGGCGGCGTGTTGCACATCCGGCTCCGCCCAAACGGCTTCGGCGTCAGCGTAAATCCCGAATGGATCAGTCACGGGCGCCAATGTGTAGTCGACCAAATACGCCACATCCGAATTCATGAAACTTTCAACGCCAGAGTACGCGGTGGCGACCACAGGTTTACCGATCGCCATGGCCTCAGCTGGGACCATGCCAAAGCCTTCAGATCGGTGCAGCGACACAATCGCGTCGGCCTTTGCCATAAGCGCCCAACGATCATGTTCTGACAGCCTGGCGTCCATCAGCGTAATGTTGTCCGCACCGCCCATCGCATTGACCAAAGCCTCATGGGCGGCGGGATGTTTCTCAAGGTTCTGTGTTTTCACAATCAACTGGCAATCAGGCCGCTCGCCGAATGCCGCGCGGAAGGCCGCAATCGCCCCCACCTGGTTTTTACGCTGCATCGACGACAGCGCGTCCGCCATGGTCAGGACGACGAACCGTTCGTCGCGATGCGTTCGCATCGTCACCCCAAGCTGAGGCGGTGGAACAATGGGGACAGGAACAACATGCACCTTGGGCGCGTTTGGGTGTTGGCCAATGGCGTCGGCAACAAACGGACTACCCACCCAAATCTCATCAAAAAATTTCAGCGCCCGCTCCCAGCCTTGCGGAAATGTTGGCAGCTCCCACGCCCAATAGGCGATCATCCGCCAGCTTCGACCCCGATAGAGGCCAAGGCGCGTCAATGCTGCAACCACCTCCGGCGCGTTAAACACCAGCACCAAATCGCCTTGTCGAGACCGCGACATCGCTGATAGGGGCGCATCACACTCTATGGGATCCAGTCCAAAGGAATCCGTCAGATCTACGGCAAGAGGCGACAAGCCAACACGATCAAGCGCCCCCCAGAGCGCCCGCGCGCTGGCGCCAATGCCAATGGGAGCGCGCATCAGACCCGCAATCACCAGCGGCCCCTCGCCCCCAAGTGACGTCGAGCGGGCCAAGTGGAAGTCCGGACGCATCCGCCAAAATTGACGACGCCAAGACTCTGGCGCTAAACGCCAAATCGCCCGTACACTCTGCGACATGAATTCATCCGATTTTACGTTGCCTTTTCAACATTCTGCATGCGTCGGAGCTGGTGAGATAATTGACCTGCTGCTTTGTCCTGTTACCCGCCATTGCTCAAAACGCTAACCAGAGTAGCCGAACCCGGGGCCAAACATCCCCAATTTGATAAGGAGGCGACGGTGACTGTCGCATCATACGAATCAAATACGAATCAATTCGCCGCCGCAATCAATGACATAACTGGCGGGCTGTCGCAGTGGCGGTTATGGACAGCGCTCGCCTCGGAAGATATCCGCGCGCGATTTAAGCGCACTTACATCGGCGTGCTCTGGACCAGTCTGTCTTTTGCAGTTTTCATCTCAGTAAAAGTTTGGATTTTTGGCTCATTCTCTAATCAAGACGTCTCCTATTTCGCGCCTTATGTGGCTATCGGTTTTTTTGTTTGGAGCTTTATCGCGGCAAATGTTGCCGACGGTAGTGCAATCTTTAGTTCTGCTGAAAATTGGATCAAAGGAAGTCGCCTTCCTATGACCACTTATATTATGCAGAGCATCACGCGAACATCTTATCTCGCGCTTTATAATTTTGTTGTTGTTGCGGGCGTTCTCATCTACTTTAAGGTTCCATTGACATGGACAGCGCTTTGGTGCTTGCCCGCAACAATTTTATTCATTATCAATGCATTCTGGGTTCACGTGATCTTTGGTGTGATTAGCGCGCGTTTTCACGATGTGCGTCATTTGGTCCAAACCATCATGAGGGTGATGTTTTTCCTCACGCCAATCATTTGGATTCCCACCGAACTGGGTCGACACGGCGCTTTTGTTATCTACAACCCCTTCACCCATTTTGTGGCCGTCTTCCGCGAACCCTTATTGGATGGGACTGTCGCACCACTTAGCTGGATAGTGGTCCTGGCAATTACCCTGTGCGGAAGCGTAGCGGCCTTCATTACCCTGTCGTTTGCGCGCCGGCGCGTGGTCTTCTGGTTATAGTGCGAGCTGAATATGGCCGAAGTCATTTTAAACAATGTGACCCTGACATACCCCATGCTCGGCGGCGGCGCCCGGCATCGCTTGAAGCAGGTTGACGGCCCCGCCGGCGCTGGAACGGTCCTTACCGACGGCGCCCAACGCGGGCGTAGTGTGACCGCGCTGAACAACGTCTCAATGCACCTGCGAGATGGTGATCGGCTAGGATTGGTGGGCCGTAACGGCTCGGGCAAGTCGACGCTGCTCCGCGTGATTGGCGGCGTCTACGAACCGTTACGCGGCACTGTGAAGACGGTGGGCACAATCGCCGGCATGTACAGTATGGGTCTGGGCGTGCGCCCTGAAGCCACAGGCTATCGGAACATCGTGCTGTTGGGACTCATGGCGGGGTATTCTAAAAAGGAAATCGACAAAATGGTGCCCGAGATCGCCGAGTTTTCCGAGCTTGGCGCCTATCTGGACATGCCCTTGCGCACATACTCAAACGGCATGGCGATGCGCTTGAAGTTCGCGTGTGGCACGTGGTTCAGTCCGGAAATCTTGCTGATGGATGAGTGGATTGGGGCTGGCGACGCCGCGTTCAAAGCCAAAGCTCAAGAGCGCGTTTCCGAATTGTTGGGCAATGCTGGGATATTGGTTCTCGCCAGCCATAGCGAACGACTTTTGCGCTCTAATTGCAACAAGGCCGCGTGGCTGGACGGCGGAGAGATTCGCGCCATTGGACCGCTTGATGAAATTTTGGATCAAAGTGGGGAGGCCATGGGAATCACGAAAAAGCCATGGCAAATCGCCATGGAGAAAAAAAAGCAAGCTGCCGCCGCCCAATAGGCAATTCGCGCTAGTGCTGGCTGATCTCTAAGGACAACACATTGAGCGGCGCAGTTTCATCTGCGATTGGCGCCATGCCCTTAAGCGCACGCTCCAGTGCGGCGCGCGGCGCAAGCCCGAACCGCTCCACGACAAATTTAAGATTGATGGTCCCTTCCCCATTGGATCGAACGCTGAGCGACATCTGGGCCTCACGTCGAAATGCGGGGCATCTCCAACGGGCAATCGCCGCCTCGTGCTGCAGCACTGTGATGGTTCGGCCAATGGTCCGACGCGCCATGCGCAGCTTGACATTGAGCCTGTAGGCCCGATCCGCCTCTCCCATGGGCAAATCCAGTTGCGCATCATCGCCGGCGGCCACGCCAATATGGCCTTGATCCTCCCAGTCACCAGTCAAAAAATTCCAACCGACTTGCGGCTTGCCCAGCACATGGACGTTTTGGTCTCTCTTAAAGTCGATCGCGAACGGCGCGGAGATCGCGCACTGCATTTGCCGTCTAAACCGGCGTGCTCCACGTTCCGTTGTGGCTTGCAGCACCGATTCAATGAGCGCGGCATGGCCAGCCACCATGGAATGCTCGGTGAAACCGACTTCAAATCGACGACGAGCCGCCTGGCCTAGTGCATGGCGTTTTTCTGGGGCCCGCGCCAAATCGATCATTGCAGCGGCGAGTGTGTCAGGATCGCTCGCGGGCAGAATCACGGCGCAATCTGGGTTGACGGCCTCTAACACACCACCCGCGGGATGGGCCAGGATGGCTGCGCTCTCAGCCATCGCCTCAACGACCGTGAGTGGAAGGCCCTCCCCCTCACCAAGCTGCAAAACAATATCTGCGCCAGACATCAGCGATCGAACATCACGTCGCTGACCGAGAAAACACACCTTTTCAGCGACACCCTGGTGTTCGGCTAGGCGCATGATTTCAGAACGTTGGGTTTCATCCACCGACCCCACGAACGTTAAACAAAGGTGGCCACCACCGCTCATTGCCTGTGTCTTGGCCAGGGCCGTCACCGCTTTAAGCTGACCCTTTCGCCGCTCAACTCGACCGACCAACACCATCACGCATGCGTCTGGCGGAAATCCGGTGACGTCCAAAATCCGTGCGCGGCATTCCTTCTTCGATAAATTCGAATCTGACGCGGCGACGCCATTGGCAATCACTGCGACTTTTGACGAATTGAGGCCGTGAGCACGAGCGAATCGGTCCGCATTGTCCCGGCTGGCGAAAATGACGCGCTCTGTAGATTGAAGCCAACGCAACTGCCGCGGAACAATCTGCTCTACCCCGCCATCATAATTTGACATGACCAAGTGCTGCATCGCGATGAACGGCGCACCAAGAATTCGGGCGGCGCGCTTGAGCGCCAACATGGACTGATAGGCGGCGGAATCATGGAAAACGACCAGCCGCGGCTCGAGCTCAGAGACCAAAGCGAGCGCACGCCTCATGTCCCAACTTGCTGCGCTCAGGCGAGATTCGTCCACGGCAAAATGCGCCACGCGCGGATCGCCACGACGATAGAGTTGCAACAACTCGTCGGCGGCGTCGCGGCTTTGCAGATCGCTCACAAAAACAATGGGGTGGCCAGCCAATTCAAGACGGCGCCAAAGCGCGCGCGCCACAGCTGAGCAGCCGCCGCGTCCCGGGTCGTCACAGATGAACAGTACGGGCCGCCGGTCATTTGACGGCGACGCATTCATGGCTGCTAGCTCGCCTGGGTTTGAATGTCAGGTTCTAAGACGCTGTGATACTCAAGATACCAGTCCACGAAATCGCGCAGACCCTCATCGATCTCAATGGTGGGGCGAAACCCGTAATCGCGCTGAAGATGCGTGATGTCGGCAAATGTTTCGTACACATCACCGGGCTGCATCGGTTCGAGGTTTTGGATGGCGTTCCTGCCCAGATGGCGTTCAAGAGTGGCGATGAAGTCCGTCAGCGACACGGGGCGGTGATTGCCAATATTGTAAATCCGATGGGGGCGTTCGTCGGCGCTGAACTGCGGTTCGCTCAATGTAATCGCCTCAATGCCGTTCACGATGTCATCGATATGAGTGAAGTCCCGCCGCATATCGCCATGATTGAAGACGCGAATGGGCTCGCCGCGAAGGATCCGCTCCACAAACAGCCAATACGCCATGTCCGGGCGACCCCATGGCCCGTAGACGGTGAAGAACCGCAATCCGATTTGGCGCACGCCATAAAGATGGGCGTATGACGCGCTCATCAATTCGTCGGCGCGTTTGGTGGCGGCATAAAGTGAAACCGGCTGGTCAACTCGGTCATCTTCGCTGAACGGCGCCTTGGTATTGCCGCCATAGACCGAGCTTGAGGAGGCATAGATCAAGTGCGATAGCGCTTTTGTGTGGCGACACGCCTCGAGCACCGACAAATGGCCGAGCAAGTTCGAATGGGCATAAGCAAATGGGTTGTCGAGGGAGTGACGCACCCCCGCTTGAGCGGCCAGATGGATCACGACGTGAGGCTGTTCGGTCGCCATAAGCGCCCGAAGCGCATCGGCATTGGCAATGTCGAGTCGCTCAAACCGAACGGATTTGCCTAATCGGGCGAGACGTGCGCGCTTCAACTCGACGCTATAATAATCATTGAGGTTGTCCACGCCGACAACCTGGTGCCCAAGAGCGGCCAGTCGATTGGCCGTGTGAAAGCCGATAAAGCCGGCGACGCCCGTAATCAAAACTCTCATAAACATATCTTTGCAGCTGCAAGCCGATTTGTCGCCAGCTTAAATGCGTTTGCAAAGGGCCTAAAGGCTTCGTGCGCGGCATTCAACCGCGAGGCGCCGTTCACTTGCAAGCCATCCAAACCGTCGCACAAACGCCCTCTGGCCCCTGCGCGACGTGCTGAGTTTGCTTAGTCGACTTCGGGAGAATCGCCTTCTGGCGGACGGTGTTGCGCGCCACGCTCCTCTAACCAACGGACCATGTCGTTGTGGCCGTTGCGGCGGGCTTCGCTGAGGGGTGAACGATATGGTCCGCCCGGATCAGTGTGGGGCGCTTCAACGGTGAGGGACACATCCGCCCCGGCTTCAACCAAGATTTCTGCAACTGCGATGTGACCGCGCTGGGCGGCGTTGATCAATGGCGTTTCATCTCGATAGACATAGCCATTCGGATCCGCGCCAGCCGCAATCAGGCGCTGGACTACTTGGGTGTGGCCGCCAAGCGCAGCTCCAATGAGCGGATTGCCATCGCGTGCGAACCCAAGGTTCGGATCCGCACCCGCGGCGAGCAAGCGTTCGACAATAGCCAGATTGCCGCCCCGTGACGCCGAGATCAAAGGGCTCCCATCGCGTTCGATGCCCAGATTTGGATCGGCGCCCGCTGCGAGCAGTTGGTCGGTCAGATCCACCCGTCCGAGACGTGCGGCGGAAATCAACGGCGCTCCATCACCGCGCACTGCGATATTGGGTTCAGCCCCCCGTTCGATCAGAAGCGAAACCAATGGCGCGTGACCGCCCCGCACCGCGCCAATAAGCGGCGTGCCATCCCCCTGTGACACGGCATTGGGATTTGCGCCCGCATCGAGCAGACTGATCGCCTCATCGAGAAGGCCGTCAAAGGCGGCTCGGTAAAGGGGATTGTCAGCGTCGCTTCCATTTGCCGACGCCATACGCTCGATGATGGACTCCATTTCGCCAGGGTCATGGGCCTGCTCATCGGTGTCTTGTTGCGCCGCTCCCATCTGCGGTGTCGCGATCACCGCCGCCGCCACGAGAACGAAGGCTAAGCTTGCGGTCATAATCCATGAATGACGGCCGCCAACGGCTTCACCCGACGCCAATCGCTCCACGCGCGATTTGAGGTCAGCGGGATATCCCGTCAGTGACAATGCCGATTGACGCACACGTAGGCTGGCAGCATCGAGCAACCCATGCGCCAGCTGGTCTGGCTCGCCCGTGATCTGGGCGGCCCGGCTATCGCAGAGATGCTCTCGATTGCGCTCGACAATCCGTTTCAATATGGATAGCGGGACAATCCACCAAAACACGACGCCAATAAATCGCATGACCAGCGCCCACCACATATCTCCGCGCTGGATGTGAGCAATCTCGTGTTCGAGCACCGGCCGATTGGTCGCGGTTTTTGCAAAGCCCGGCCCGACCAGGATGCTTGGCCGCCAATAGCCGACCACCATTGGCGCACCAGCAGCGTCTGAGCGACGCACGTCAATCGATCGCGACAATCCCAGCGACGAGACATCAACCACTGTGCTTTCGGCGCGCAACTGATGGAGTGCAATGACATCACGCCCGAGCCGCGCGAACAATGCGAGAGCTCCCAGAACCCAAACCCCCAACACCATCGCGCTACGCCAAACCGGCGCCGGTTGGATGGCCGGCGTTGCAATCGCCGCCGATTGGCTCGTTGGTGTTGGTGGCGGGCTTTCCACTGATGCAGAAATCACAGCGTGCTCTGTCGGGTTGGCAATCAATGCGGGAGGTTCAGGCGGAGCCGGCGCCGCAGGCAAAAGTGCGAGCATGAACACCAACGGCGCCATGCAGAACGCGCCCAACGCCAAATCATGCCTGACTTGAACCCAAGGCGAGGGCAGAAGTCGATCGGCCGCGATGGCCAAAACAGCAAGGATGCTCGTGGCGCCGAAAACGACAACGCCCGCCAAGATGAGAGTCTGCAGCATCATTATTCCTCCTTGCCAGATCGATTGATCAATTCAGCGCGTAACGCCTCGATATCCTCAAGGGTCAGTGCTTCATCCTCGATGAGTTGCTGTGCCAGGCGTTGCGGCGAGCCTTCAAACCACGAGGCGACCACCGACCCGAGGGCCCGACGGCGCGCCGCCGATTTGCTGATCAGAGCGCGATAAATGTGCGCACGGCCTTCCCTGCGGAATCCCACATAGCCCTTGTCAGTCATGATCCGCACGGTCGTGAGCACCGTGGTGTAGGCCAAGCCGTGAACGGGCTCGAGGGCGTCGGTGAGCTCTCTCACACTCGCCTCCCCGCGCTCCCACAACACA
>CAZWVH010000033.1:0-32603 GCA_964636945.1 uncultured Caulobacterales bacterium
GAGAAACGAGAGGAGCCGTCCGGCATCACGCCCTGGCCCTGGGTGGCGCGGATCTTTTGACACAGGTTGGTTTTGGGGTGCAGGCAGTATTCGCACTCGCGGCATTCGGGCGTATAGAGCGGGATGACATGGTCGCCGGACTGAACCGAGGTCACACCCGGCCCCACCTCTTGAACAATGCCCGCGCCCTCATGGCCAAGAATGGCGGGGAACGCGCCTTCCGGGTCGGCGCCCGATAGGGTGAATTCGTCGGTGTGGCATACGCCGGTGGCTTTCAGCTCCACCAACACTTCACCGGCTTTGGGGCCGTCAAGGTCGATCTCGACGATCTCGAGGGGTTTGCCGGCCTCAAAGGCCACGGCGGCGCGGGTTTTCATGGCGCAATCCCTACACACTGCTGTCTAATCAGTGCACTTAGCCGGATTTTCAGTGTCTTGGCCAATCAAACGCGACTTGGCGCCGTCTCTCTCAGGGATAGTGCAGCGCAAAATAATAACGGCGTCGGGCCTGCCTGCTGTTGAGCCGCGTCGCCCTTTGAACTAACGCTGGTTGGGTTCATGAAAGGGAATGCGCGTGAAATTCAGCGGAACCAACAGCTATGTGGCGACAACCGATCTGTCTGTCGCCGTCAACGCCGCCGTGACTTTGCAGCGGCCATTATTGGTCAAGGGCGAGCCGGGCACCGGCAAAACCGTCTTAGCCAAAGAGATCGCTGACGCCCTCGGCGCTGATCTCATCGAGTGGCACATTAAGTCGACCACCAAGGCTCAGCAGGGTCTTTATGAGTATGACGCCGTTTCCCGATTGCGAGACAGCCAGCTGGGCGATGAACGCGTGAAGGATGTGGCCAACTATATCCGGCGCGGGAAACTGTGGGAGGCCTTTACCGCCGATAGCCGGCCGGTTTTGCTCATCGACGAAATCGACAAGGCTGATATCGAGTTTCCCAACGATCTCTTGACCGAACTCGATCGCATGGAGTTTTTCGTCTATGAGACGAGCGAAACCATCCAGGCGACACAACGGCCTGTGGTGATCATCACGTCGAATAATGAAAAAGAATTGCCCGATGCGTTTTTACGGCGTTGCTTCTTTCACTACATCCAGTTTCCCGATGAAGATACAATGAAGCAGATCATCGCGGTGCATTACCCAGATATCAAAGAGCGATTGGTGCGCGAGGCGCTCCGCTTGTTTTTCCAATTGCGCAGCGTGCCGGGTTTGAAGAAAAAGCCATCCACGTCGGAATTGCTCGACTGGTTGAAACTTCTTATGGCCGAAGAGATCGACCCGGCGGTCTTGCGCGACAGCGATACGCGAAATCTGATTCCGCCCCTCTACGGCGCCTTGATCAAGAATGAACAAGACCAACACATGCTCGAGCGCCTTGCCTTCATGGCCCGGCGTGAACCGCAGTCATAACGCTCAAGAGCGAGGTCGAACGCCATGCTCACCAATTTCTTTTTTGCGTTGAAGAAGTCTGGCGTGCCGGTGTCGTTAAAGGAGCACTTGGCTTTACTCGAAGGCCTCGATCATGACCTTGCCAGCCGGAACGTGGAGACATTTTACTATCTTGCCCGCACGATCTTGGTGAAAGACGAGCGCTACTTGGATAGATTCGATCAAGTCTTTGGTCATGTCTTTAAAGGCATCGAGACCATTGGCATTGACGGCGCTGAGGCGGACATTCCTGATGATTGGCTGAAAGCCATGGCGGAAAAATTCCTGACCGAAGAGGAAAAGGCGCAGATTGAGGCCATGGGCGGCTTTGAAGAGCTTATGGACACCCTGCGCAAACGCATGGCCGAACAAGAAGGCCGGCATGAAGGGGGAAATCGCTGGATCGGCACAGCGGGAACTTCGCCGTTCGGCGCCTATGGCTATAACCCCGAGGGCGTGCGCATTGGTCAACACGAAAGCCGCCATCGGCGCGCCGTGAAGGTCTGGGATAAGCGCGAATTCAAGAATCTCGACGACTCTGTCGAGATTGGCGTTCGCAATATCAAGCTGGCATTGCGCCGATTGCGTCGTTTTGCACGCGACGGCGCAGCTGACGAGCTTGACCTTGACGCCACAATCAATGCCACAGCCCGTCAGGGTTTATTGGACGTCAAAATGCGTCCGGAGCGCCGCAACGCGATCAAGATGTTGGTGTTTTTCGATGTGGGCGGCTCGATGGATCCCCATGTCCGCGTGTGCGAAGAATTGTTTTCCGGCGCTCGAGCCGAATTTAAAACCCTGGAGCATTTTTACTTTCACAATTGTCTTTATGAGTTTGTGTGGAAGGACAATCGACGGCGGCGCACCGATACCATTCCCACGTGGGACGTGCTTCACACCTATGGGTCTGACTATCGTGTGATCGTGGTGGGAGACGCCGCCATGTCGCCTTATGAAATCACCCACCCCGGCGCGGCGTCCGAATACATCAATCACGAAGCGGGCGCAGTGTGGATTGAGCGCCTCACCAACACGTATGAACGCCTGGTCTGGCTCAACCCCGAGCCCGAATATAGCTGGAATGCGATCGCCTCGAATCAGATCGTCCGTCGTCTCATCAACGACCGGATGTTTCCGCTTACCCTCGATGGGCTCGACCGCGCCATCAATGAGCTTAAGCGCTAAGAGCCCTCTTGGGTGATGGACTGACCGGCGTTTGGGAACTTGGTCCAGCGCGTATCGCTTCAGACGATTTGGGCTGCGCAGATCTTGGCAAGATCAACCATGGTTCGAGGATAAAATGACCCGAATACAACGACCCGGAAGAATTCATGGTATTCAGGGCGTATCCAGAGGCAAGGTCTCCGCTTAACGCAAATCAACTGGCTGCCAGTGATTTGAGCCACACCTTTTGACATCACGCCGGACGCATGGCGTTCGTCACCCATGGCGCGCCGCGCCTAATGACAGGCAATTTGCAATGACATTAAAGAGCTTCACCCACCTGCTTTCCCACGCGTCGTTCAACGACAATGTTCTGCGACTGGAGATCGGCGAGGACTGGATGCAAGGTCGAACGACTTATGGCGGTCTGTCGGCGGCGTTGTGTGTTGAAGCGGCAATGCGCCTTGTGCCCGATTTGCCGCCGCTGCGAAGCGCAAATATTGCATTCGTCGGGCCGGCCGGCGGCGCCACTGAGTGCACAGCCCGCGAGCTGCGTCGTGGCAAATCGGTCATTTCAGTCGCCGTTGATCTGATTGGGCCACAAGGATTGGCCACACATTGCACGCTCGCATTCGGCGCCTCGCGCGAGTCCCAACTCAGTCACACTTGGACGCCTCGCCCCCATTTGCCCGGCCCTGACGATTGCGAAGCTTTTATCCCGGACGGCATGGGGCCAAACTTCGTCCAGCAATTTGAAACACGCCTCGCCAAGGGTGCGCGTCCCGCATCCGCCTCTAAGGACCATGACCACTTCATTTGGGTCCGCCATCGAGACAAATCGGCAGACGGCTTAGTCGCCCTCATCGCCTTAGCGGATATGCCGCCGCCGGCCGTCTTGCCCATGGCCTCAGAATTCTCCCCAATCAGCTCGATCACATGGATGTTCAATGTGCTCAGTGAATCGCCCGAAACGCGGGATGGTTGGTGGCTGCTGGAATCACGTGCTGAACATGCTGCTCAGGGCTATTCCAGTCAGGACATGTTGGTCTGGAACCGCGATTTCGACTTGGTTCTAGCGGGCCGACAGAGCGTCGCCATATTTTTCTAAGCGCACACAGCCCCCCATCGCCGACACGCCATCCTGGCCCAAAGCTCACATTGACGGCTGGGAAATCCCATTTTCGGCCACACGCTGCATTAAGAGCGACCACCCTCACCCCAAAACACGACCCGCAATTGCAAATATGGCCGTGGAGCCGAACCATGGTAGATTTTTTTGCGCGACTCCAATTTCACTCAAAATTTACGTGTGCTGCGGTGAAATTTTCTTTATAGTATAATTCACTAGTATAGCGGAAAATCTATCTTATCACAAACCATCCGGTTGCTGGGTTGTGGGTGTGTTTGTCACGGCGTTGCGCGAAATTGGCGTGCGCGTTGCAACACTGTGTTCATGTCAGTGTGTTCATGTCACTCAGCGAGTGTCTTCTGCGGTATGCAAATAAGCTGCTAAATGTTCTCATCTACGTGCGACTTTCTGGCGTAGGAAAGTTTGTGCAAAGCAAGGGCGATAATTATGAGTCGACGCGACAAGCTCTCATCAAATTTTGTGCATGCCGATTGCCACGGATTTTCTCCTGATTTGAGCATTGTGATTTGCACCTACCGAAGACCTGAACTGCTGCGTATTGCGGCCCGCACATCGACACAGCAAGAACTGCCCGATCACCGAAGCTACGAAGTACTGATTGTCGACAACTGTCCCAATCAGAGCGCCTTGCCAGTGATTAATGCTCTGAAAAAAGAACTGGGCGAAAACTCACCGCCTCTACGCTATGTACATGAATCACGCACCAACTTGTCCCATGCGCGCAATGCCGGCATTGCGGCAAGCTGCGGCCAATACTTGGTCTTCGTTGATGACGATATGATTGTACCTCCCCTTTGGGCGGCCAATGCATTGGAAACATTGGAGGAAACCGACGCGGATTTGTTGATTGGCGATGTGGAGCCCGTATTTCCGGACGGTGTGTCGCCGGCAACCGCTGAATTGTTGGCTCCGCTCATGTGGCGTCGCGCCTACGCCAACGAAGCTGGTGAGGTGACCGTCAAAGCCAATGGCCACATTCCCGGCTCAGGCACCGGCAATACCGTATTTAGACGCGAGACCTGTTTTCCAAACGGCGAGGACTGGTTCAAGCCGGCATTCGGCCTCTCTGGCGGAGAAGATACCGATTTCCTGTTGCGCCTGGGCCGCCGCCTGCCGGCCAACAGCGTTTGGACGTGCGAGGGCGCGCTTATGCGTGAGTTCATCCCTGAAGAGCGGGCGAGTAAAGAATACATTGTGAAGCGGGCTTATTGGGGCGGCCAATGTTACTCCCGCGCGGTCATCGAAAATTCGCGTTTCCCGCTGCTCGAAAAATTCAGAATGCGCACGACGGCCATGCTTCAGGCGCTCTGGTTCGGGTCACAGGTTTTTGCAAATCGCGTGATTAAAGGAGAAGCGCCGTTGGTGTTGCGCCAACGGTGTGCGGGGGTGTTCGGTAAGCTTTCGCGCGTGGACGTGTCGAAAAAATCAACGCCGCACCGCTAATTTGCGCGGCCGGACGGTGAAGCCCACAGCGCCTTCGGCTCGATCGTCTTATTAGGTCGGCTCGCTGGCCACCTGGGCAGGGGTATAAAACGCCGCGCGCCGGAATGGACGCATCCAGAACATCTTGCCCAAGCCTCCAAACGCCCGCGCCACATAGTGCTGGGATCGATCGCGAGACACCAATGCCAACGCGCCGGCAAGCGGTCCGAACACGCCAGCCTGTGCGGCGCCCACAGCCATCCAAAGGGCAATTCTCGGCGCGCGGCCAGATCCGGACATGCTCAGCGCCAGACAGCGAATTTGTCCGGCGACAAAGCGACGACGCTGCACGTAGCTCCACGATAGTCGCTTATCGGGCACCCACTCAGTCACAAACGAATCTGCGCTCCACACAAACTTGCTGCCTGCGGCCACCAATCGCTGCAGCAAAACGCTGTCCTCACCGCCAAATTGGTTGAGCTCAGGGGCAAAGGGTGTTGGATCGCCGAAACAATGTTCAACGACGAATGCTGAGTTATTGGTGCCCACGAATGCCGCCAAATCGGTAATGTCTGCATGTTGGGGACGGTCGAACGCGCGCTCAAAGTATGCAGCGAATGGCCCCAGCGGCTTGGCGCCGTCGGGTTTGGCGACCACCGGTCCGAAAGAGGCGTGAGCGCCACTTGCTCGCAGCGCGTCCAAATGTCCGGAGAGCCAGTTGATTTGGGCCTCTTCATCGTCGTCCAAAAAGGCGACCACTTGGCCATTGGCTTCGCGAACACCGCGATTTCTGGCGTTGGACACACCGGCCGCCGGTTCGTGAACATACCGGATCGTAAACTGCGGGCTGGCGTCCAACGATGACACAATTGCGTTGGCGTTCGGAGGATCGGCATTGTCGACCACCACGATTTCGACCGGTGCGTTCACGCCCTCTTGCCGCAACACGCTGAGAACCGCGCGGCGCAATGGCTTGGGGCGATTGAGTGTGGGAATCACAACGCTGACAAGATCGTACGACATCGTCCTCACACGCGCCTTTTCTGCGCCAGTTCACGGGCCGGACCGACACGCCGCGTGTGCTGGCCGGCGTTCAACAACTCGAAAGGAAATTTCACCGTCATTCGCTCCACGAGAATGGCAAACAGCAAGACGATATGACCGCTGGGAATCATCCGAGAGAACATGCTCGCTTCCATGAGATTGTGGATGAAGAACATACTGATCAGGCAGACCGAACAGGAAAAGAAGGCGAGTTGTTCCGATCGGGGCGGAGCAGAAACAAGGCCGACAAAAGCCAAATAGCACGCGCGCAAAAACACTAAGCTAGCCAGCACTGGCCCCAATATCCCCAACTGAACTTGGAGATCCATATAACCGTTGTGCGCTTGGTTGATCACAGCATCGCCGATGAAGTTCAACCATGATGCTCCCGTGGCTCGTTCGAGGGGATCAAACACGTGTTCCACGCTCCAATAAGAACCATAGCCGAAACCCAGCCAGGGCTTGGCGGCAATGTCGAGGCTCACAATCGCCCAGATGTCGGTTCGCGCACTGAACGTGGGATCGCCGAACGCGGCCTCGAACACGTCCGCGCGCGTCCACCCCATCATGCCGATTGCCAGCACGCCCATGGCGGCAAATAACGCGACACTGAGTGTGGCGAACAGCCCAACTTTCGAGTTCAGACGCCACAGCCAAATCAGCGGCGCCACGACCCCAATGCCTATCGCGGCAAGACCGATACACGTCTTGGATTCAGACAGCACCAAAAACAGACTGGCTAAAAGGAACACCAGACCAGGGACAATCATCTGGGTGAAGCGGCGCTGATTGACGGTCCAAAAGAAGCTAAACACGACAATGATAAACGCTGTGAAGCCAGCCACGTTCTTGGAACTATGGACGCCGCGAAATCCATCATAGGCAAACGCAGACTCTGGGATCACCACCATGGAGGCGTACTCGATGGCCAGCGTATATCCAAAGGCGAACATGAGCACATTGCCCAGCATGCGAAGACTGTCGATCCCCACAACAATGGCCAAAGCCGTTGTCGCCAACATGATCAGAATGATCACGCGGCGCAGGGACGTCATCGGATCCAACGCCCAAACCACACTCAATAAGCAAAGCGCTAGAAACGCCCAAATGAGAAATGACGAGCGGATTATCCACCACGCAGAAGCGCGTCTATGCCCAAGAATCAGCAAACTCACACCAAACATGGCGAAGACATAGAGGCGATCAAGACTTTGAATTTGCAATCTTGGGTTGAATGCGAGTGGTAGCGGCCCAAAGAATACATACGATATAAAGCAAACAAGAAGCGCTGCGGCCGTGTACTCCAAATACCGAGGCGGGTGCTTGGCGATCCGCCGGCCAAGGTTGCGGGGCCGACGCATCATGACGGCCTCGATTTATCGCCTTCAGGAAAGGTGGCCACGGCGCGTCCAGACACCATTGCTTTGGCCCAAATTCCAAAAATTCGCGGATTATCGATCAGATAGCGGCTCGCCAATCGCTTGGGTTCGCTTCCCAACCGAAACGCCCACTCCAGAGCCAATTTGCGCATCCATGTCGGCGCGCGCTTTTGAATGCCCGCCGCGAAGTTCAAACCCGCGCCCACACACAGTCCGACACCTTGCGCCAGCCCGCGGCGCTGCAATTGTGAGGCAATCATCTCCTGTTGTGGCGATCCAACGGCCAAGAACGTGACTGCGTATTGCCCAGCTTCAATTTGGCGTACAATCTTGTCGCGCGCGTCAGAATTGTGCGCCAACCCCATGGGTGCGTCGATATGGTCAATCGTCTCAAGACCATAGCGTCGCTTCAGCGCCTCAATCATGCTCGTGCTTCCGCCGACAATGCAGATTGGCGTTTCGGGTCGAATATGCCCGTCATCAAGAAGGCATTGCGTGATGTCTGATCCTGGCGCAGTGGGCAGGCGAAGTCCGCTCATGCGGGCCAAAATACTCAGGATTTTGCTGTCATTCACGCACAACCATGCGCTCCGATAGAGCGCGTTGAGGTCCCCGCCTTCCCGATTGAGCCGCACGACATGGTCAACATTGGGAGTGACAACACTAGCAAAGCGCTCTGCCGCGGGACGGTTCGAAATGGCCTCAACCACCTGCGCTGAATCCATGACATCAAACGCGACGCCCAGAAATTCAGTGCGGCAGCGTTTCTGATCACGCGAATTCATTGCCGACGACTTCCACATGTTGGATCGGGAAACTCATGAGTGCATAATAAGCGCTGCGCAGCTCATCTTTGCGCGTGGCGTCGCGGCGGACCACGAGCAGGCAGCGATCGGCCAAGCCCAGGAGCGTGCCTGCATCGGCATGAACAAGCAGTCCAGGGGCGTCGACAACCACCACGTCATATGCTTGTGCAGCTTGGTTTACCAACAAATCCCACCGGGGGGTGCGATTAGTGATGGATGCAAGATTGTCCGGTGTCGCCGACCAAATATCCACAAGGCCCAACTCATCGCGCGTGATCGTTTGAGGATGACTTGCCTCGGCTTCGCCTTGGATGACCAAGGGCGTCTCTTCGTGGTGATCATGTTCAACAACGCTGAGCGCATTAGACTGGCTCATACTGGCGGCTTGTTTCTTGCGAACCGTCGATTCAAATCCAAAATCAGGTCGGTCACTCAGGATGAGCAATACCTTTTTTCCGTCCTCCGCCAACGAGCGCGCCAAAGACAGCGCCACAGTGGACTTGCCCTCCGCACGGCTTGGCGAAGTGACAACAATACGCTCGCCCTGACCAACGCGTTGTGACAATTGCGGCAACACAGTCGACAGTGAATACGCGCGCAGTGCGCGCTTGAAGGCGATATCTTTCTTCTTCGACGGAGCAATCCAAGACCGTCCGGGTGACCGGGCGGACGGCACCAACAAAGACGGCGCATGAGCCGCGTCCAGAACATGATCGCGACGCCGGACAAGCCGAGTCAGCCAATCAAGGGTCAGCGCCGCAATGACGGCCAGAATGCCTCCCAAAAAGGTTCCCGCGATCACCACCAGTCGCTTGGATGGTCCACTTGCGTCCAATGCTGGGTTCGCGCGACCGACGATCTCGACAGTTGGGCGCAAGGCCGCAGCGCGCTCCTCAAAAAGGTCGAGGCGTTGGGACACCGTTTGTAGGATGGCGACGGCGTCTTCCAGTTCCATTTCGATCGCCGACACATCCACATCATTGTCCGTGATGGATTGGAGCCGATTGCGGATTTCAGCGCGCGCTTGGGTCACGCTCGCCAACCGTGCTTGGGCCACTTGCAGTTCAGTTTCAATGCCCAGGGCCACAGACCGCTTGGCATCGGCAAGGGCCGCACGCGTTTCATTCACTGCGGCGAGTGCGGCTTGATACCGGGGATGTCCCGACCCGAGGCGATCGGTGAGCTCGGAGAATTCCGACGACCGTTGGGCTAAATCGGTTGAGAGTTCTTCAATCAAGGGCGATGGGGCCAGGCTGCTCGGCCAAGTCCCACTTGCCATCGCCGCTTGCACAGCGTTGTTTTTGGCTTGTGCGGTTTTCGCTTCAACCGTGGCGTCGACCACGTCAGCTTCAAGCGACTGCAAGACTTCTTCAAGGGCGCGTGAATCGCCCACATGGAACCGAGCCTGTTCGCGTAACAAATCGTTGCGATCGGTCTGCAATTGGCGAACCTTGTTCTCGAGTTCATCACGGCGTTTCGACAGTGTTTCGACCGTCTGCTCGAGTTCGTTGCGCCGCCGCTCAACTTGGCGCTCGATATGCACGTCCATCATGGTATTGGCGATGTCTGCAGAAAGATTGCGGTCTGGGGACGTTACACCAATCTCAATCACCCGCGATTGACCCATTTGGACCGGCGACACGCTTTGATACAAATTGTCCACGATTTCATCGTGAGCGCGATCGTCATCAGCGGGGGTTGCCTCTGTCGGGAGCTGCTCTTCACCCAAGGCTTCTGCGGCCACTTGCGCAAACCGACTCACCTGAGACGGCGCAGTATTAAAGTGTTGATTTTCAATCAGATTGAGGCGCTTCGCCACCTCTTCAAATATTTCGCGGGTCTGAAGGATCCGCAATTCACTTTCGATGCTCACGGGATCATCAAAGCGATGTTCAAAGCCCACTTCTTCGCGCAGAGGATCACCGTTTTCAGGCAAAACGGCGAGTTGCGCGTAGGATTGGAATTGCTCAGGAAGCCTCAGAGCGACAAAGATCGACGCGGCGATCGCCAATAGCCCAATGACAACGATCAAATATCGCCAGTACCACAGTGCTCCGATGAGATATCGGACTGAATGAAGCGGATCGACATTCTGCCAATGGGTGACGATGTCATCTTGTTCAACGCGAACGGTTGGCGGTCGACCTTGAGATTGGGGCGCTTCAACTTCGTACATAGTGATCGATTGACCTCCCCAGTGATCGGGGACCAGTTGATTGCCCCCACTCCTGCCGCTTGTTGTCAGTTTGCCTGATGCGCACGCGCCACGTCCTTGCAAATTGGGCGCCGAACCAGAGTGCCTTTTAGACTTTTACCGCAAATTGTGTGGACAGGCGAGGACATCCGGCAATGAAGCCCGTCCTGATCACACACATTTTAGCTCGCGCCGATGGGCGCCGGACGGACCCAATCGATGGCGATACACAGTGTTGTGCGCGCCACCAACGCCAACATCCCAATATAGACAAGGACCCCGGTGATGACGCCAATGATGAGAGCCACCACGGCTGGGGCGAACCCAAGGACTGAGTGGGTCACCAATGCGACTGCGACCTCCATGGTTAGTGCGCTGATCCAGGGCGAGATCGCGACGGCTGCAAGTGCAGGCAGCGGCGTGCGCGCCACACTGCGCGAAAATGAGGTTGTCCAGAGAGATTCCGCAAAATCTCCGGCAACACGGGCAATTCCCGAAATCATGGGTCCAAATCCAGCGCCCGCGACGAGAACCACCATCATCGCGATAATGCCCACAATGCGTCGCACCAGGTTCAGATCTGGACGGCCCACAACTTGAGTCGCCGTATAGACGCCGCGATCAGTGGCCATGATGGCCGCGCCAAACGCTAACATCGCCGCGATACCCGCCGCAGGCTCCCAGCCAGGTCCCGCGATGGTTTGTATAAGCGCCGCGCTCACCGTGGCCACGCCAAGAAACAACGGAATTGCAATGAGCGTATTGGCCAGAGTCACGTCAAGAACGCCGTCCTTAAGACCGTCGCCGGTGCGGGCCCCACGAAGCAATCGCGGATATGCTAAATTGTGGGAAATGCTCATGAATGCGCCGCGCAAGGGTTCGACGATTCTCATGGCCATATTGAGTTGGCCTACGGTTCCAAGACCAAAGAATGCACCGACAACATAATTAAATAGCAAATAGTTCGCGTTTTCTGAGAACCGCTCGGCGGAGGATATGCTCGCAAATCCCAAGAGCTCACGCAGCCGGGGCATGTCCCAGATTGGCTTCAAGAAATACCCAAGAAAAGCGTTAAGAAATAACGCATTGGCAATCATGACAACAATGCGAAACCCCACCAGCGCCCAGACGCCAGCGCCCATTAGGCCCATTACAATCGCCGCGGCGCCGCCAAGGATGTGACTGAACAGGCTTGCTTGCGCGATGGCGCGGAATTGTCGACGGCGGCGCGCCAACGCGGTCAAGATTGTCAGCAAGGCGTTTGCGAACAGGATCGAACAGCTGGCCAATAGCAGGCTGCTCATGACTTCTGAGTCAAACGCGCCTGCGATCAAATCTGCGGTCAGCCATACAAGCAGGGTGCACAAGGTGGCCGTGAGTAGCGATGCGGCAAGAGCGGCTTCCAAATGCCTTCGCCGCAGCCGGCTCTTATTCACCAATGGCTCTTCGAATGGGGCCCCGCCGGCAAAAGTCGTCAGCGAACCAATCGTGGCCAACACAATGGCGGCGACGCCAAAGCTTTCTGGCGACAGCATCCGCGCCAAAACTGCGGTCACCACCAGTTGGACCAGCATGCGACCTGCGGCGTCAATGCTCGCCCCGCCCAACCAAAGCACCACCCTGTTGGTCGTCATGGGCGAACTCCTTGATCGACGATATTCGTTATGACTGCGATCAAGTCTGACCCCTGTGAGCGTTGCAGTTCATGCGCTATTCGCGCCATGTCGGTATGTGAAAATGGTCGCGAACCGCACTCCATTGACGGTCCTGGCTACCTACATTGTCATAGGTTACCGTTTGCTTGAGCTCACGGACGCATTACCGAAACTAAATTGCAAACTCCGACAGCCGCTTGCCCCGTCAAGCCTCCGGGACACGCGTTCGGTTCGTCGGCAGAAAATGCGCCCGCCGCACCACCGACCACAGCTCGCGTCGGGCGGTGTAGAGGCACCAAGCCAAAATCAGCCCGCCCCCGATCCAGGACACGAGTTGAGGTTGCGCCAACCATATGAGACACGCCCCGATCACGCCAAAAGCCATTAAGCGCCATAACAACAAATACATGACAGTGTAATCGGCGCCGCTCCGGTATGTCACATAGGCCATCCATCTCGCAATTGCCTGAGCGCTCAAAATGGCAAGCCCCGCGGCATGAACTGGCAACATGAGCACAGAGACGATCCCGAGGCCCTTTGTGAGCTGCAAAGGGAGATAGACAAAAGTGCGCGTGGGTTTGTCCAATCGGTTGAACACCGCGAAGATCAGCCGCGACAAGACAAGAAAGGCCGACCACAACACAAGGGTCACGGTGATGCTGAGCCGAACGCCCATCTCAGCACCGCTGGGCGATTGATTGATGAAGACAAGTCCCACTGCGCCTGCCGCTGCAAAAATCAGCGCCCAAGCCCAAGCCTGGATTGCAGAATACCCCTTAATGTACGGGCCGGCTTCTGTTGAAACCACCGGGTCAGCTTCGCGCTCCAATCCCAGTTTGTCGTTTTCCCAATAACCAAGCTCGAAAATGAGAAAATAGGACGCGATAAACGCCATGGTTACCGGGGCCAACAATATCGGCATTGGACTCACAAAGACCGTTGCCAGATAAAGCGCCAACCAGTCTTCGCCATAAAACACCTTAGCCACATACGCTTTGATCTTCGCATGCTTCACGCGGCTGGTGTATCGGAACGGAACATAGTCATGGGCTGTGGCGGGCGAATAGTCGGCGTCAGGCGATCGCCAAACGAAGGATTGTTCAACCTGAGCAATCACATCGGAGTCATTGACTGCGCTGTCTGTGAGAAACACGGCGTCAGCTAGCTCAGCCTTGGAAAACGATGAGTTTAGCCCGCGCCATTTGCCCTGCCTTCGCCAGTTCCAGCCGGTTGCCAGGGGAGCAGCGACCAGATTGGCGCCGGGGGCTAAATGGCGGACCAATGGCCGGCAAAGCGCCCTAAACCCCAATGACGCGACAACAACGCGGTCGCTCGGCCGGTGCGCCAAAAGTTCGGTCAGCGCCCGATTGCGATATTGGGCGGCCAAAGCTGGGGCCGCAGACCGCCAAGTCAAAATCGACCAAGGACACAAAACCACGACGGTGACCACACGCAGCCAATCACGCCAAATCAGCTCGGCGCGGTCCGAGGTCATGCCGAGCAAGCGAAAAAAACGCCAAGGCGCAATGATGTCGATGAGCGCCAAAATGGGAGCAACCAAGAACTTTGGTTGCGCTTGATCTAAAAAGGTCTCGGTAGAGTTTTTGAGAAACAAAGTCTCATCGAAATCTAGTATAATTAATCTTTGCGGCGAACTCCGGCCGATCTCGTCGGAAAATTTCTCAAATTCATCTTTCATTTCGAAATTTCCATCCAGGAGCGCAGTCTCGCGTGTTATCGACAATTTTCGCTACTCCCCAGCTTTGGCGGGCGCTTCTTCAGCTTCAACGACGTGATTCACTTCGACATCACAAATTCTGTGCAACCGCGCTCATTCGCCAATAAGAGCGCAAAGTAAGACAACTCCGTTAAGTTTCTTTCTATGGCCTGCGGCCTGCGCTGCTTAAACGGGCCGAGTGACCATGCCGTGAAACGCCATGGGCGGCGCCCACCGCGAGCGCGCGTCCAAACGCGCCGCCCCCTCCCAATGGCACGCCGCGCGATTCGGTTGGCGCACCATCGTCAGCCGCTTAACGATCAAGCAACCCAGCCGGCGCGATTATTCACACCGCAAATCTATACTGACCCGCCTGAGACGGCTAAGAGGCAATACCTTTCCATGCATGACCGAGGCGAATTGGCGCTGAACCAATGAGTCTATCGCCAGGTGAGGAGAGCACATCCGGGGCGGAGACAATCAGAAGGCGATGGGGTGAAAATTGCCATGACAGACATACATTACCACCGGGGCGATTTGCCGGCGGGGCTCACATTCGCAAATGGAGTTGCGGTTGATTGTGAGGCCATGGGACTGAACCACACGCGTGACGCATTGTGCGTTGTGCAATTGTCGTCAGGCGATGGAGATGCACATGTCGTTCAGTTGGACCGAACCACCTATGACTGCCCCAACCTAAAGAAATTGCTCGAAGATCGTTCTGTCCAAAAGATATTTCATTTTGCTCGTTTTGACGTTGCGATGATTTTGAAGCATCTCAATATATATGCTCAGCCGGTGTTTTGCACGAAGATCGCTTCAAAGCTGGTGAGGACTTATACGGATCGGCATGGATTGAAAGATGTGGTTAAGGAATTTTTGAATATCGATCTTTCCAAGCAACAACAGAGCTCCGATTGGGGAGCCGAAAAATTGAGCGACGCCCAGCTTGCGTATGCGGCCGCAGATGTGCTGCATTTGCACGCCGTCCGTGATAGGCTTGAGGAAATGCTCAAACGAGAGGGGCGGAGCCAAGTGGCGCAGTCGTGCTTCGCTTTTTTGCCCGTGAGGGCCGCGCTTGATTTAGCTGGATGGCAGGATGTCGACATTTTCGCTCACACCTGATGCGACAACCCCGGGATTTGGGAAAATCTCCGGTGTTGAAGGGTCAAAACAGGCTCCCAGCCCGGCGCTAACCAAGGCGTTTGAGGCTGATGAGTCCAAAGACATTGGTGAGGCGCGCCCTCGCCCCAAAGCCAATGTGCGTGATGCAAAGCGCCGGGCCAACATGGTGCGTCGGCTTCGGCGGCTGTTCGCAGCATGTATGGGCATCCAGGCGGCATTAGTGATTGGCTTTAGCACCGTGAATTCGTTCAGCCAGGATGTGGCGTTTGCCGCCAGCGCCATCACGGGCGAAGCGATCCGCATTCAAAATCCGGTGTTTGACGGCCGAGACGCCCACAGTTCGCGCTACAAAATTGTATCCAATGCGGTGGTGCGTCGTCCCGAAGACCCTGAACGGCTTTTGCTCGAGGCCCCAATCATGACGGTGCGCTCGGGCGGCGAGCAGACATTTGAGTTGAGCGCGCGCGAAGGTCTCTATAACCGCGAGCGTAAGACCCTCGATCTGTTTCGCGATGTGAAACTGACGTCGAGCTCAGGATATGAATTCACAACGTCGCAGGCGCGCATCTTTTTAAAACAGGGTATTGCCGAGGGCGATCAACCGATCCAAGGATTTGGACCGATGGGTTCGATCGACGCACAGTCATTTCGGTTAGATCAAAACGAACGGTGGGTTGCTTTTGACGGCAGCGGCGATCAACAAGTGGTCGGCGCGATCTACGAAACGTCAGAAGTCGCGCTGCGCGAATAAGGTTGAGTGAGAGGACCAGGCGTAATGAAAGCGATTTTCGTTGGCGTTCTTGCCGCGATCGTCTCAGCAATGGGTGCAACAGCGCAGATCGGCAGCGAGGGCGGGCCGATTGAGGTGCGCGCCGACCGGACTGAGTACTATGACACACAGGGGTTATCGCGGTGGATTGGCGATGTGGAGGTCCACCAAGGCGACTCCACCCTTTATGCCGAACAGGTGGATATCTTTTTCACCCCCTCCGAAGGCGATGCGGCCACGGCCCAACGTTCCATCTTGCGCATCGAAGCGCTTGGCGAGGTGGCGTATATCCGCCCGAATGAAACCGCGCGGGCGGACAAAGGCATCTATTTCGCCGATACCGGCCTACTTCATCTCGTCGGTACGGTGTCTCTCAAACGCGCGCGCGACACCATCACGGGCGATAATCTGATCTACGACCCGGCCAATGGTCAGATTGTTGTTGATCAGGGTGAGGACGAACGCGTTCGAGCTCAGTTCGAGACAAACACCATCACATCGCCCAGCCCCGACCGATAAGGCGATGAGCGCATTCCGCTTCGCCGCCAATCCAGCTAGAGTCGACGCCCATGTCTAAGCGTCAATCACAAGAAGCGACCGCATCGGTCCTGCGCGCCCCATTCGCCGGCTTGAAGGCGGATGGCATTGGCAAGTCATTTCGCGGCCGACAGGTGGTCAAAAATGTGAGCCTCACGGTTCAGCGCGGCGAAGTGGTGGGACTGCTCGGTCCCAACGGAGCGGGCAAAACCACATGCTTTTACATGATTACCGGTTTGATCTCGGTGGACTTTGGCCGGATCTTGCTCGACGGCGAGGAGATCACGCAGTTCCCCATGTATCAGCGCGCACGGTTGGGTGTGGGCTATCTACCCCAAGAGGCGTCGATTTTTCGCGGGCTCACGGTCGAACAAAATGTGCTGAGCGTGGTGGAGCTGGTGGAAAGCCAGAAAACGCGCAGACGCGAAATCGTCGATAGTCTCCTTGCCGAATTGCACATCGAACACATCCGCACATCGTCAGCCCTCGCATTATCAGGCGGGGAGCGGCGACGCGTGGAGATCGCGCGCGCCCTGGCCACTGGCCCTTCTTTCATCTTGCTCGATGAACCTTTTGCAGGCGTTGACCCCCTGGCTGTGAGCGATATTCGCGATTTGATAATCTATCTCAAGCAAAGAGGTATCGGTGTCCTCATCACCGACCACAATGTGCGTGAGACGTTGGAGATTGTGGACCGCGCGTCAATCCTTTTTGAAGGCGAAGTGCTTTATGAAGGAGACCCAGCTTCGGTTCGCGACAACCCGGAAGTGCGCCGAGTTTATCTGGGGGATCGATTTAACTAATTATCCGGGTCAAGGAGAGCGCCGGTGCCCTTGCACCAGAGGTTAGAGCTTCGGCAGGGTCAATCCCTGGTCATGACCCCGCAATTGCAGCAAGCGATTAAACTGCTGCAGTTCTCAAACCTCGAGCTGGCGGAATTCGTCGATGCCGAGCTTGAGCGCAATCCCTTGCTGGTGCGTGAGGACCCAGAGTCCGACGGTGGCCGATCCCATGATGGCCAAGACGGCGACAACGCCAACAGAACCGAGGACGGCGCCAACGCCACTTCTGAGTTTGGCGAACTGTCGATCTCCGATGCAGGCCCATCCACTGGCGCTGAAAGCGCACTCGACGCCGACTATGAAAGCCTCAATCCAGAATCAACCCGCGAGGAATTGTCCTCCCCCGATCCGCTCAGCGCGGCCCAAAGCCGGATTAGCACGCCCTCCTCAACCGGTTCATCGGACTTTGCTCCCATCGACTCGACCCCCGCAGCCAAAAACCTCAAGCACCATTTGGCGGAACAGTTGGCGATGGCGCCATGCACCCCGGCCATGCGCTTGATCGGCAGCGCGTTGATCGAACTGGTGGATGATGACGGTTACTTACGCGCAGAAACTGACGACATCGCGAAACGATTGGGGGCCGCGCCCGGTCTCGTCGACCAGATGGTCACCGTGATGCAGGGTTTTGAGCCGGCAGGGATCATGGCGCGTGATCTCAAGGAATGTCTTGCCCTTCAGCTCAAGGACAGAAACCGTTTTGACCCCGCCATCGAAGCCCTCGTCAACAATCTGGAGCTACTGGCCCGGCATGATCTGAAGTCCTTGCGCCAATTGTGCGGCGTGGATGATGAAGACATGGCCGACATGATTGCCGAGTTGCGCGCGCTCACGCCAAAACCTGGCTTGAGCTTCGGAGGCGAGCCCACAGTGGCCGTGTCTCCCGATGTCTTTGTCAGACAAACGGAAAACGGCGCCTGGGCCGTGGAGCTCAACACTGATACACTGCCGCGCGTGCTCTTGGACTCAAAATACTATGCTGAAGTCAATGCCGGTGTGCGCACCGCAAATGAGCGCGAATTCATCACCGAGTGCCATCAGACGGCGAGCTGGCTGGTGCGCAGCTTGGCGCAGCGGGCTCAAACCATTTTGAAAGTCGCCTCAGAAATCGTGCGCCAACAAGATGGATTCTTAGCAGAGGGCATTTCGAAATTGCGCCCGCTCAATTTGAAGACCATCGCCGACGCCATTGATATGCACGAGTCCACCGTGAGCCGGGTTACCTCGAACAAGTTTATGGCGACACCACGAGGCGTTTTCGAACTCAAATACTTCTTCACCGCGGCGATTCCCGCGCGCGATGGCGGCGAGGCGCACTCTGCAGAATCGGTGCGTCATATGATTAAGTCCATGATCGATAAGGAAGAACCCAACTCTGTTCTTTCGGACGACCGGATCGTGGAACTGCTTGAGGACCTTGGCGTGGACATTGCACGCCGGACAGTGGCCAAATATCGCGAGGCGATGAACATTCCATCCTCAGTCCAACGCAGACGCATGCTGCGCCGAGCCTCATAAGGCGCTATCATGTGACCATGTGGGACTGGAGGGCATCATTCGGCCGGGGTTAAGGTCGCGGCGCGCGAGCGTCATCGCAAGGAGCTGCTTATGCAAGTCCAAGTCGTCAGCAAAGGAATCGACGCCAGTGAGGCGCTGCGTGAACGCGTCACCGAGCGCATGGAAGAGGCCGTCGCCAAATACTTCAACAATCGCCCCGGTGAAGCTTTTGTAACAGTGTCCAAGGAAGGCCACGGATTTCGAGCCGATCTCTCTCTACACTTGCCATCTGGCGCCATGCTGCAAACTCGTGGCGATGGCGGGGAGGCGTATTCGGCTGTTGACGCTGCACTTGCTCGTGTGGAAAAGCGTTTGCGACGCTATAAGCGCAAATTGGTCGATCATCGACAGGGCAAAGACCAGGGCCAAACCGTGCCCGCATCATTGGTGGTGTTAGAAAGTGACTATCAAGGCGCAGACTTTGATGATGCTGACCTTGATGACACCAATTTTGATGACACCGACGATGTTGCCGACTCAGACTACCATGCTGAAGGTCCGGCCGATCCGATCGTAATAGCTGAGACGACTGCAGAGTTGCCGGTGCTCACGGTGGGTATGGCAGTTCATGAGATGGACTTGACTCACAGTCCGGTTCTGATGTTTCGCAATGCAGCGCACGGTGCGCTCAACATCGTCTACCGCCGTCCCGATGGCCATATCGGATGGATTGATCCCGAACGCCCCCGGGCGTAACGCGTTCGCCAAACATTGAGGCACTGAATGAGTTTGCTTGAACTGATTCCAGATGACGGGATCGTCCTGGAGTTAACCGCCACGAGTAAAAAGCATCTGTTCCAGGAGCTATCCAGTCGGGCCGGTGAAATCTTTAAAATTGACGCACGCGCAATTTTTGACGCAGTTGTCGAACGCGAGCGGCTCGGCTCCACCGGCATTGGCGGTGGGGTCGCTATCCCCCATGCCCGCATGGCTGAGCTGACAAAAGTCCGGGCCCTGTTCGCGCGATTGTCATCGCCGGTTGAATTCGATGCAGTGGACGAGCGGCCAGTCGATCTCGTGTTTTTGCTCATCGCTCCAGAAGACGCGAGCGCGGATCACCTGCGGGCGTTGGCGCGCATCAGCCGCGCCATGAAACGCAGTGAGTTTGCCGATCGCGTCCGCGGAGCTGTGGGACGTGACGCGGTGGCCGCGCTATTCACCGAGCCGACCACCGCGGAAAAAGCAAATTCGGAAGAGACCAATCCTGCTTAGCAAGATGGAGCGCCCTGAAGATTAGTGCGCGCTCACCGGATTGAGGTCGTGGCCACGCGCTGTGGCGAACGCGGTGTCCCGGTCATCAAGCACGGCGAGCCGTGATCCATCCGACGCGTGCACCGCATACCAAATGGCGCCCTCTTTGACGGTGACATCGCGCATGGGTGTGTCCGCCAATACATCAGCGGCCGGAACTTCGCGCACGTAAACCATGTTTGGGCCGCCCATGGCGGCAAGTTCCTCGGTGGAAACGATGGGGTGTTCTACTCGTTGTGTCATACTCTGTCTCCAATTCGGACGACGTTACGCCTAGAGGCCCGTTTTGGCGCCTCCTTCAGCACATACTCGTTTCGATGGCGATGGGTTTGATTGGCTCGGCCTCGTTTCGCCAACGCAGATCAATGTGCAGCAATCCACGTTCACACCAGGCGCGTTCAACTTCAACTCCATCCGCCAACACAAAGGTGCGTTGAAAACGACGAGCGGCAATCCCGCGATGCAGGTAAACCCGCTCTTGCGGATCGTCGCGACGTCCATGCACCACCAGTTGGGCGCCTTGAGTTTGAGCCGAGAGGTCATCGGGACGAAACCCGGCCACCGCAAGAGTTAAGCGAAGACGCGTCTCGTCAATTTCCTCAATATTGTATGGCGGATAGCCATCTGAACTCCGCGCTGCACGTTCGGCAAGCAATTGCATCTGGCCGAAACCTAGCAATACCGGACTGTCCATCCACGACGCTCGCGCCATACAAGGCCCTTCTCAAGCCGTCCAACGAGATCGACCCATACGGCGTCGATCACATCTTAAAAGATGAGATGCGCAAAGACAGACTTCAAGCTCATGTGGGGAACGCCAAGCGTTACAACGTGATCCGGATGCTCGCTATGCCTTCGTGAACCTTCACATCACGGGAGAATTGATCGAGCATGATTTCTTCGCCGCCCAGGCCTGGGAAGTCAGTTCCAGTCAACGCGCCATCAAACTCAACTTCACCCAAATCTGAGTAACGATAGGCCACATCGAGGGCAATCCGGTCAAAGAGATCCAATGCCAACCCGCCGGTGAAAAAGTAGGATCCTGTCGTGCTTGCGTCCTGGGAGAAGGACACGCCGCTCCCTAAGTCTTCGCCCGAGATCACGATGGTGTCAGGATCAAACCGCGTCGCGCCAACGCCTGCGCCCACAAACGGCTCGATAAATGGGATAGGATCGGGAATATCATAGTACAGTCCCGCAAAAGCCGACAATGAGTCCAGTCCCGGCGTATTCACCGATAGATCGGTGAAGTCGATCAAATCATTCACCGCGCCGAGCTGCTCCACTTCAAGTTCGCCGCGGTAGGACAGGGTGGCGTCCGTGCGAAATCCCAGTGGCAGATTGAAACCCACGCCGCCACCGTAGACAATGGACGCTCCAAAGTCGTCCGTGCCCGCGCCCCCCGCGTCCGCACGTAAATACAAGTCTTGAGCCAAAGCAGCTGGCGACGACGCCATGAAGAATGCGCCCAGGCCGGCTGCAACCGTAAAAACAACGCGTTGTGTGGTCACGAAAGACTCCTCATTGCTGGTGCGGCTGCCCCCAACACGAGTCGCACTGTCCCTATCGAACATAGGCTTTGCTAATGTTCGGTTACCGGTCGCTCATCGCTCCCGATTCGATGGTCCTGGTCAACGATCAAACAACAGCCGACAAAACCAAGGCTACTTAACTAAGCCCTTAAATTTGTCCTTAAAGCGGCTGACGCGCCCGCCGCGATCCAGCAATGTCTGATTGCCACCAGTCCACGCCGGATGCGTGCGTGGATCGATATCCAGTTGCAGCGTGTCGCCTTCCGCGCCATAGGTGGAACGGGTCTGATATGTTGTGCCGTCGGTCATAACCACGGTAATCATGTGGTAATCGGGATGACCCTCTTTTTTCACCGCGCGACTCCTTCTGTCTTGGTTGCCGGCGGAATGTGACCGACAGGACTTTTCCAATGCGTTGGCGGGGGATACCTAAAACCAGTGGCAAGAGCAAGAAGTCCGACGCAGAATCGGTCTGAACAATTGCTTCGAGCGAGGTTGAAATGGTGAGAAGTGTTTTGGTGATCCTGGTCGTGGTGTTCGGCGCCATTGCGCTGCGCGCCACGTTGAGCATGACGGGGGCGGGAGAAACCACGGCGCTCATCCCACGATTTGACGGACAGTGCATAGAAAGAGCCGAATTGGGGCACACCGTGGATATCGCGGTGGGCTGGCAAGCTGAAACCATATTGCGCATCGGCGAACACGGCGTGGACCGCGTGGATTTAGCGGGCACATCCAATCCCGGAGAATTCAAAACCGTTACGATCTTATCCGACCGAAATGAGTCCAGAGACCAAAAGGCGATCGGACACTCCGCTGCTATTGACGCCATTGCGCGCGGCGAACAACGCGTTGCCTTTACGGCTGAACGGATAAACGGCGCAGTTTCAGTGAAACGTCTCAGACTGTCTGGCGTTGGTCAGGTGGACGACGTGACTGACATGGCGTCGATCGAAAACGTGGCCGCCGATACCTTGCTTTCCATTGCAGCCATCGATGACCAAACCGCAATCCTCGCCTTAGCAGAATCTCCGGCGCGTGGGCTGTTTGACGCCATGCTCGGTAGAATGTCAGTGCGCAATGGCAAGCTGCTATCGGTAACCGCTGATGGTCAGATTGCCGAGATCGCCACTAATCTGCAGACGCCCACCGACCTGATTTATCGTGATGAGACGGGGCAGCTTTATGTTGCTGAAGTGGGCTTTCGCGGCTTTTCAGTATGGAGACGCGGCGCAGCTGGCGGATTCGAACGCCTTGATCGGGTGCGTGTGAACAATGCGCCCGGCCGAATTGCCATGGACGCCGACGACGTGCTCTGGGCCACCATGCACCCCAAGACTTTGAGCTGGCTCTCTGGGGCCCAATCCGGCCCCACGCAAGTGGCGCTGTTCGACTTTGACGCGAAGGTTGGCGACCAAATCTATTTGAGCGTGGACGGGCCCATCTCGGCGGGCGTGG
Source organism: uncultured Caulobacterales bacterium (assembly GCA_964636945.1). GTDB lineage: Bacteria > Pseudomonadota > Alphaproteobacteria > Caulobacterales > Maricaulaceae > CAZADA01. The sequence goes on from CAZWVH010000033.1 coordinate 23,043, forward strand.
CCGCCTACGTGAATACGCGCACGCAGCGCATGCTGATTTTTGGACCACATGAGAGCGGGCTCGATTGTCGCTTGCCTGATGTTTGGCGTCACTCCGAGGCCCATCCTGCACAACGGCCCATCGTCACTGATGACTAACCTTGATCGGGCATCACCGTGTTCAGCGCCCGACGGCCGCCGTCCACATAGATGATCTCCCCCGTGATGTAGCTGGCCTTTTCCGACGCAAGAAACGACACCACATGCGCCACTTCGTCCGGATCGGCGATACGGCCAAGCGGGGTCCTTGAGAGCACTGTTTTCATGGCGTCCGGATTGCCCAAGACAGCGCGCAACACGTCAGTATTGACGCTACCAGGAGCCACGGCATTGACGCGCACACCCTTGCGCGCCAGCGACAACGCCATGTTGCGCGTGAGCTGATCAAGCCCGCCTTTGGACACGTTGTAAGCCAATTGATCGGGCATGGCGGTCACTGCATTGACCGAGGAAATATTGATGATGGAGTAGCGCCTGCTCGCCGCACTGACCCGATCTTGTTCGGCGTCCATTTGCGCGACCATTTGCCGCGCGACAGCTTGAGACGCCACAAATGCGCCGCGCAAATTCACTCGCAACACGCGATCGAACGCATGTTCCTCCAATGTTAGAATATCGCCAGGATCAATGATGCCCGCATTGTTGACCAACACGTCAATGCGCCCAAAGGCTGAGAGCGTTTCCGCCATCAAATTGTGAACCGAAAGTCGCTCGCCAACATCGCAGCGTACGGAAACAGCGCGGTCTGGCCCAAACTCGGCCGCAACACGCTCGCCTTCGGCTTCATCAATGTCGGCAATGACAACCTTTGCGCCTTGATCAATAAATAAACGCGCACATGCAAGGCCGATCCCTCGTGCGGCCCCTGTTACGACCACAACGCGCGGCTTCGCCATAGTTTTCCTCGCTCCCACAATCCGCTGAATTCAACACGGGTGGGCAGTCATAACCGGGCGCGCATTGCAAATAAATCCGTTACGCCCGGACAGCACTCAGTTGAGCCTAAGCCCCAGCTCTCAGTGAGAGCATTTCGTCTTTAAGTTTGAGTTTATGTTTTTTCAGTTCTGCAATCCGAGCTAAATCTGCTGACGGTCGTTTGAGTTCGTCCGCCAATGCCGCGTCCAAAGCAGTGTGACGATTGGCCAATTCGCGAATTCGCGCTTCAACAGCCATCTGGGGCCTCCTTAAAGGTTGCTCGCCTTCATATGGGAACATAGGAACGGCAAAACGTCACGTGGCAATTTGAGTTTTTCTTGGAAAAATCAGCCAATCAGGTCAGCGATGTCAGCCCATTCTCGCAAAATTATCGTCGGTGTTTCCGGGGCGTCAGGTTCGGTGTACGCCTTGCGCACACTTGATGCACTCATCGAGCTTGACGTTGAGCGACATCTGGTCGTGACCAAGCCGGCGCTACTCACCTTGGCCAGTGAAACGGATTTGTCGGTGAGTGATTTCGAGGCCCGTGCGACCCAGCGCTATAACCCACAAGATGTGGGGGCGACCATCGCATCTGGGTCGTTTCGCACCGATGGAATGATTATCACACCATGTTCGGTGCGCACCATGTCCGAGATCGCCACGGGCGTTACATCCAACTTGCTGACGCGCGCGGCGGATGTGTGCCTAAAAGAGCGTCGGCCTCTGGTGCTGGTTGTGCGCGAGACGCCATTGCATTTGGGGCATTTGCGCACCATGGCGGTACTGACAGAAATGGGCGCAATCATTGCCCCGCCACTTCCGGCATTCTATGCCCGCCCATCCCGCATCGAAGATCTGGTTGACCAATCGGTGGGACGCGCGCTTGATCTGCTGGGCTTGAGCTGGAGCGCCACACGACGCTGGGGTGAAGGACTCCTAAAGCCCATAACGAATGAGGAGGGAAACGCCCATGACTGACACCCCGCACGACCATGATGGCGGCCTGTGGGCGTGGTCAGGGCGCATATATCAGCGCGAAGGCGTGAAGTCCGCCGCGCTGGCGTTTCAGGGCGCCGGCGGTGATGTGAACCTGGCGTTCTGGTGCGCCTGGTTGGCCGCGCGCGGGCGTGCGCCCAGCGCTGGAGCGGTCAAACACGCCGCCACCATTTCCGACTATATGCAGTCGTCTATCATGACTCCGCTTCGCTCGGCCCGCGACGCCATCAAGGAACCGCCGATATTCATCGATCATGAAGGGGCCGCTGATGCACGCAGCCAGCTCTTAGACATTGAGCTCGACATTGAGCGGCTGCAACACCAGGCGCTCGCTGCCCTCGAGACTCAACCCCAATCGGATGGACCACCCAAGCAGCGCGCCATCGTCATGCTTCGTGAGTTGACCCACGCGGTCAATCCCTCCGCAAGCTCGAATGCTGACGCCGCAGGCGAACGGTTGCTCAACGCCATCTTCACCCAGGCATTGTATACACTCACACGGGTTTCACCCGCCAATTCCCACCATGACCACTATAGCGTTGTTGCGGAAACTCTGAATGAGGCCGCCTTGACGGCCAAATTGGCTGATCTGCGTGAGGAACACAGGGCGCTTGACGCTGCGGTGAAGGCGCTGAGCCAAGATAGCGCGGTGGACCAACTGAAAGTGGCGCGGCTCAAGCGGCGAAAGCTACAATTGAAGGATGAGATCGCCGCGATTGAAGACCAGCTGCATCCCGACATTATCGCCTAACTGGCATTGCACAATCTTTCGCCATGAGTTGACCAAATCGCTCGGCCGACTTGCCAGGGCTGCAAACGGCGCTAGCCTGCGCCTCTTCTAATCATGAAAGCCGACGTTATGACGCTTCACGCCCCTATCGTTGTGACCATGGGCTCTCGGTCTGACTGGCCCACAATGAAGCACGCCGCCGCCATCTTAGAAGACGTGAGCGCCCCCTATGAAGCGCGCGTCATCTCGGCGCATCGCACGCCGGAGCGCCTGTATGATTTCGCCAGAAACGCCGCCGATAACGGTGTGAAAGTGATTATTGCGGGCGCGGGCGGCGCAGCGCATTTGCCAGGCATGATTGCGGCCCTCACCCATTTGCCCGTGCTCGGCGTACCGGTGGAATCCAAATCACTGTCGGGCTGGGATAGCCTATTATCGATTGTCCAGATGCCGGGCGGCGTGCCGGTGGGCTCACTCGCCATCGGCGAGGCGGGCGCGAAGAATGCCGGCTTAATGGCGGCGTCTATCCTGGCGCTGTCAGACCACGCATTGGCTGAACGCCTCAAAGCCTGGCGAAAGGCGCAATCTGACGCCGTGCCGGAACGGCCAAGCGAGCAGTGATATGACCGGGCTTTCGCCAGGGGCGTCGATTGGAATCTTGGGCGGCGGCCAATTGGGCCGCATGCTGGCCATCGCCGCAGCGCGCCATGGTCTCGATGTCCATATTTACAGCGATGAAGGCGAAAGCCCGGCGGGCCGCGTATCGGTTTCAGAAACTGTTGCGTCCTACATGGATTATGCCGCCGTGCGTCAATGGGCCGAACGCTGTGACGTGGTAACCTATGAGTTCGAAAACGTGGACCATGGCGCAGCCTTGGCCGCCGCCGAATATGCACCGGTTCGCCCCACGCCTGACGCCCTGCTTGTGGCGGGCGAACGTCTGCGCGAAAAGCAATTCGCCGAACAATGCGGCGCTCAGACCACGGCGTATGCGCCAGTGGATCAGGAAAGTGACCTGGGTAGCGCGCTTGAAACCGTCGGCTTGCCCGCCATCCTGAAAACACGCACTCAGGGTTATGACGGCAAGGGCCAGGTGCGCGTGCGCTTGTCGCACGAACTGCCAAAAGCGTGGGCTGGGATCGGCGAAAAACCGGCTATCCTCGAGCGCCTCGTCACGTTTGACCGGGAGCTCTCACTGATCGCTGCGCGCGGATTGGAGGGAGAGCTCTCGTTTTACGACTTGGTAGAAAACCGTCACGAGCATGGTGTGCTGCGTGAGACGACTGCGCCAGCACAGGCCGCTGAGCACCTCGCGGCCAAAGCACAAGACATCGCCGCGCACATGCTCGAGGCGCTCGGCTATGTGGGGGTGCTGGCGATCGAATTTTTTCAGGTTGGCGACGACTTGCTGGTCAATGAAATCGCACCGCGTGTGCACAATACCGGCCATTGGACCATTGAAGGTGCGAACTGTGATCAGTTTGCCCAACACATCCGCGCCATCGCCGGTTGGCCATTAGGATCAACCCTATGCCGCGGTCGTTGGCGCATGCGTAATCTGTTGGGCGGGGAAATCAGAGAGCTTAACCATTATTGGGGAGACCCCAACGCCTTCGGCCACCACTATGGCAAGCGCGAGGTCGCACCAGGGCGCAAAATGGGTCACATCACGTTCCGCGAAAGCGACATAGAGGCCGGGCCGCGATCTTCAGCCCTGCGGATAGCGCAGGCGCGAGAGAATAGGCAGGACTGAGGGCAAGCGCGCGGTGACTTTGCGCGCCTGCGCCTTTGCTTTCTCGAACTGCATCACTGCGGCGATACGCCGATCCAGTATTCGCCAGGGCGCGTCATCATCGGGCCCGTCGGCATTCAGCCACGCTGCGGCTACTGAGGCAATGACGCCGGATAAAATCGCCCGCTTCGAATAGTAATTGCCGTCCGTGGATTGATCCCCAATTGCGCGCCAGATCCCATCGGCCGCCCTCCAGGTTATCGCTGCGGCCGTTGCCGCACCATCAGGAAACGCCAACCGTCCGGCGGCTCTGCGCGCCGCTTCGCGATGCCTCTCGCCAATGGCGTTCACACGCTCACGCACGCCAAGCGTCACCTTGTCCCGAATTTTCATGGCGGCCAGGTCAGCAGCCGCTAGCCGATCCGCCATCGTCTGGTCGCAGCGGTGCGCCCAGCCGTCAATCATGGCCACAACGCCGCCGGGATACAATAATTCCCCCGTGCCCACAGGCAAATCAGCATCGCGCTCCGCCAATTCGATCATGCGGTTGGTCCAGCCATCAAAGCCAGCCCGGGCGATCGCGGCATCCAACAACGCACCGGCCATGATTTCGGACTTGCTTGCTTGGCCCGCGTCTGCCATTCCCATCTCCATGGACTCACCGTCCTTTTACCATTACATAAGGTGTTTTAGGCGAAGTGTAGCACACTGCGTCCCGTTGGCGCGTTTGTGCATCAGTTAGGAGGACCAAGCCATCGTTCAGATTTATGTGCGCGACAATAATGTCGACCAAGCTCTCAAGGCGCTGAAGAAGAAGATGCAGCGCGAGGGCACGTTCCGGGAGATGAAACGCCGTAACCATTACGAAAAGCCCTCGGAGAAACGCGCCCGCCAAAAGGCGGAAGCTGTACGCCGCGCCCGCAAACTGGCGCGCAAACGCGCGCAGCGCGAAGGGCTTGTGACCAAGCGCGGGAAATAATCCCGCGCTGCCGCGCGCGGACACGTCCGTGCACGTCTCGCTATTCTTGTTATGCCAATCCAGCAGTCCAACGCGGCGTGACTATCGGGGTGCTCGCTCAAGCATTTTTGCGTCTCCCGCCGCCAAACGCCCCTGCTAACGTTGATCGCAACGAGCCAATGCCGCCGCCCGCCACCAAGCCGTGGCGGAAAACCTTCGCCGACGCCCATAAGATGAGGCACACAGTGAGGATCATCAGCACCGTGGTGCCAATAATCTGATACAGCGGCGGATCAGCCGGCAATCGTCCCAACATGATGAATGGTGTGAACAGCGGCACCCAGGCTGCGATGTTCAACAACGGTGAGGTTGGGTTTGAGAATGACATGGCGATCACCAAGATGGGCAACATCAAGATGATCATCATCGGCGTCATCAGCGTTTGCGCTTCTTGGATGGTGTCGCACAAACTGCCGATCGACAGATATAGCGCGCCATACATGGCGTAACCCGCCACGAAATACGCGATGAACGGGATGATCAGACGGAAATCGGCGAACGACGCCAGCACCTGACCCATAAATTCCTGAATCTGTGGCGGCAAAACCGACGCCCCTACCGCCAGCCCACCAACCACAAACGTCATCCAAGACGCCAAGAAAGTGATTCCCACCAGGGCGACGCCCAACAGCTTACCCAACAAGATTGAGCGCACCGTCGTACTCGCCAGCAGCGAATCAAACACCTTGCTGGAGCGCTCTTCGATGGATGACGTCAGCAACATGTTGGCAACGCTGAAGATCACCACCCACAACAGATATCCAAGTCCAAGGCCGATAAAATACGGCGCCCGATCGCTCAACTGGACTTCCGCTTCGCCCGCCTCGCGTTCCGGGGTGAGCTCACGGACAGCGGGTCGCAACCGATTGATTTCCGCCACGCGTTGCGGGTCAATTCCGGCTTTGGCGAGTTCTTCTTGTCGGATCAATTCGCGCAGAGCATTCTCAATGGTGTTTCGGGCCGCGCCCTCGGTGATGGCCGAGCTCCAATAATCCACCGCAGGCCGATCCTCATCGTCGCGCGTGATGAATGCCGCAGCATGAAGTTTCGCCCGTCCGCGCGGGCCATCCACAAGTTGCTCGCCCAACAGATAAGGCCTAAGCGCCTCGGGCGTCTCAGCCGGCGGATCCACCAAAATCAAGTCCGGGGTCGGCGATACAAAGCCCTCGCGCAATGAGGCGTCAGCGCCAATGGCGTCAAAGGCGGCGGCATTCCCGTCATCACCGCGCGACCGCGCACGAACCAGCGCGCGTTTGGCGGTCTCCACGTCCTCCTGGCTCGCCTGGTCGCGCAGATATCGTTCCATCGCGGAGCTTAAGGCGTTGGTGTCACCCGCATTCACCGCAGCCTCGATCGCCAGCCGCGAAGCCGTATCGTCAGTGACAACCGCCACCAGCCGCCCCGGCTCCGTGCGACTATTGATGACGCCGATGAGCGCTCCAACGCCAACCAACACTGGAAAGATCAAGATCGAAATCCAAAAGCCCCAAGTGGCGACATAACTGAGGTATTCGCGCCGGGCGATAATCAGCGTCTGTCTCATGGCGCCGCCTCCTCTTCGACTAAGGGTTCGGCGGCAAGCGGCATCCCCGCTTGCCCAACCAATTGGACAAACGCATCGTGCAGATGGGGACGGGTGGGCTCAAATCCGCGCAACGCCACGCCGGCGTCCAGGCTTGCCTTGAGAACACTTTGCGAATCGGCGCCAGCGTCCAAGTCAACCAACCACCTCATCCCAAGACTATCGGGGTCGGGAGCCCCCAATTGGTGAACGTGCACCGGCAGGCCGTTGAGGATTGCGGGCAAATCATCGCCAGTTCCCGTTTCCACCACCACTCGGCGCGGCACATGGCTCAACGCCTCGTCTACACTCCCATCAAACACCTTTCGGCCCTGGGCGATCAACACAATGCTATCGCAAAGGCGCTCGGCGTGCTCCATAACATGGGTGGAAAACACCACTGTCGCCCCACGATCCGCTTGTGCGCGGACTTGATCTTCCAAGGCTTTTTGATTGACCGGGTCGAGCCCAGAAAACGGTTCGTCCAAGATCACCAGCTCCGGTTCGTGAGCGATGGCGGACATGATCTGAACTTTCTGCGCCATGCCCTTCGACAAACCTTTGACCTTTTTGCGCGCCGCATCCTCCAGACCGTACTCCTTCAACAACTCGAATGCGCGTTGACGAGCCTGACCCGAGGAAAGGCCGTTAAGCCGGGCAAAGAATGCGATCGCCCGCCAGGCGGTCATTTTGCGGTAGAGCCCACGCTCTTCAGGTAAGAACCCAATGCGCGAGCGCGCTGGCCCTCCGGGCGGTTCATCAAACACGGAAATCGAACCGGCATCGGGTGCGATCAGTCCCAAGATCATGCGCAAAGTGGAGGTTTTGCCGGCGCCATTTGGCCCCAAAAATCCGCATATGGAGCCGCGCTTCACTGTGAAACTCACATTGTCCACTGCCGGCTTGCCGCCATAGGACTTGGATACGCCGTCAAGCCGTAAAACATCGTCGCCGGTGCTGGACATGAGCCACCCCTCGTGTGGTCGGTCTCCTAGCTGAAAGCCTTTTGTATCTGCGATCAACCCCCAAAAAAATACGTCAAACGACGGATGTAAGATGCGGCGCGAACGCCAGAACAGCCGCCGAGGTGAGCGCGATGGTGGCGCCAAAAAATGCAATGGCGCGCAGAATGCTAACGCCATGCATCAGCGGAACCGTCTTGCCGATCCCTCCAATAACTCCGGCGCCTTGATGATAGGATGCGCGCAGAGCGCTGCGCCGAAAGCTCCAATAGGCGAAGTCAAAGATCAAACTGACCATCGATAAAATAGCGGCTGCAAAAACCAGGACCAAATTAAATGCTGGCCCGCCCTCAACGCCGAAGGCAGCGGGTTCACCCGTTCCAGTCCGGTCCAACAACAAGCCCCAGCTGACCGCGAGCACTGCAGCCGCGAATATACGGACGCGATTGGATAGCGCCTCTTCAGTCTGAAACAATTGCTCAGCCACGGCGTATTGCGCACGCTCATGGCTATCTTGCATCCGATACTGCCGCTCTTGCATTTCGCGGCGAACCTGATCGAGACGTTCTGTACTCATGCCTGTCCCCGCTCCCAGAGTTGCCCCCGTCTTACGATCACTCTTGACCGGCCGGCAAGCGACGAGCTGTGCTACCCGCCCCCAGCCGTCACCCGGCGCACAAATGGCGCAGTAGCGCGCGCAAATAGCGCGTCGCCATAAAGATCATAATGGCCGGCCTCCGGAATCGTCACCGCGGTCTTCGGCTCCTTGGCGGCGTTAAACAAACGCTGACCGTGCGCGATCGGGATCACGTCGTCCTCGATCCCGTGCAACCACAGCAAGGGCGCGTCTATGCCAGCGATGAAGTCGATCGACCGATAGCGATCGGTGAGCGTCCGGCGCGGCAACGCCCAGGGCGCCTTGGCCACAGCCACATCCTCAACCGAATCATAGGGCGCATGCAGCACAACACCGGCCACTTCGCGATTGGCGGCCACTTGCACAGCCACGCCGGACCCTAGGGATTCGCCGTAAACTACGGTGCGTGCAGGCTGCAGCCCGCGTGCATACAAAAGGTCCACAAAACCCAGCGCATCGGCAATGTTGGCGTCTTCGGACGGGCTGCCTTGCGATCCGCTAAAGCTGCGATACGACATGGCGGCGAACCCAAATCCAGCATCCAGAAATGTGCCGAAAAACTCAGCCCTGCTCGCCAAATCAGAGGCATTCCCATGAAAATAGATCACCGTCGGTGCGTCCTGCGTTGGCGCATCGGCGCGCCATGTCACGAGTTCAACGCCATCGGGACGGGTCAGGATTTCCTCGCGCAGGCGCGGCTCGCCGGCTTCAGCCGGGCTCACACGCGCACGATCGGGATGGTAAAGCACCTCCCGGGTCAGCGTTGAACACCCTGACATGCACACCACGATAAACGCCAGCCACGCTGCGCCGAGCGCTGTTGCCACGCCGCCAATGCTCATCAGCACTACCTTCATCCATGACGCCCCGAATGCCGCGGCCGTGACCCGGCGCATGCCGCTTATGTAGGGCTGGTGCTGGGGCAAATGCAAATGCGCTGGGGCGACAATGACACGGCGACCGACGGGC
>CAZWVH010000034.1:0-30046 GCA_964636945.1 uncultured Caulobacterales bacterium
AAGCTGATCCGCTTGAGCAGCGCCATCAACGCGGCCACCGAAGCCCAGGCGGCGAGGAAGGACAGGCCCGCCACCAGCAATCCGTCCATCAGCGTCACGGGAATGCTCACTTCCACGCCATTGACGACACCAGTGGCGTTCGGGCTCTCGCCGAGCGCGAGCTGAAGCAAAGCGTAGAGCCCAACGGCTGCAATCAAAGGCACGCCCACCAGCATGCCGAACCGGGCGGCTTCGTCGCGCGAAAACCCCAACATGCGCGCTGCGGTCATGGCCGCGCCCGAACGGCTGGTCCCCGGGATGAAGGCGAGGGCTTGGAACAGGCCGATAAAAATGGCGTCGCGGAAGGTGAAATCCGGCTCACGCTTGGTCTTGGCGCCAAACACGTCTGCGGCCCAGAGCACTGCGCCAAAGCCAATGGTGGCGGCCGCAATCACCCGCGGATCGCGCAGGCCTTCCAGGGCGCCGGTGCTTTCCAGGATAAATCCCAATATCAAACCAGGCGGGGTGGCGATGGCGATCAACAGGAGCAGCTTGGCCTCGGGTGTCAGGCGCACGCGCGCGCCGTCAGTGTCCCGGCCGACGATCAAATCCATTACGCCATGAACTATGCGCGCCACATCGCGCCAAAAATATGCCAACACCGCGCCGAGCGAGCCCAAATGCGCCATGGCGTCAATCAGCGGGCCTTGATCTGGCAGGCCGGTGAGTTCGGGAAAGAGAATGAGGTGCGCGGAGGAGCTGATCGGCAGCCATTCGGTAACGCCCTGGATCAACGCAAGCAGCGCCAGCTGCAGCGGTTCAAGCCGTTCCATGCGATCTTCCCCTCATTGCCCCGACCCACTCAGGCGACACTGAACACGAGCGGTCAGCCCATCGCAAGCGCGTGCAGCTGTAATAACGCCGTAGCCTCGCGCTTGCCCTGTGGACCGGCCATGGCTAGATGGCGCCATGCCCCATGACGCCGCCTACACCAGTCCTGGTCGCTTGGAGCCCTCAGCGGCCGCCGCCATCGCCACCCGCGCGCTATTGGCGTCCATGGCCGTCGCAGCCGGATTGAGTGTGCTCAAATTGGTGGGTTTTGTGGCGTCTGGTTCGGTGGCGGTTCTCGCTTCGCTTACCGATTCAGCCATGGATTTCGTCGCCTCGGCGCTGACCCTCATGGCCGTACGCTATGCAGCATCCCCAGCCGACAAGGAACACCGCTACGGCCATGGCAAGGCGGAGGGTATTGCAGCCATTGGCCAGGCCGGCCTTGTCGCCATGTCAGCCGTTCTTGTCGGCCGTGAAGCAGTGGATCGTGTGTTTTCACCCGCGCCCCTTACCCATGGCGGGTGGGCCATCGCCATCATGACAGCGTCCATCGTCTTCACAGTACTGCTGATCTTTGTCCAAAACCGCGCCATTCAGCGAAGCGGATCAATTGCGGTGAAGGGCGATCGGGCCCACTACACTGCGGACCTGGCCTCGAATGTGGCGGTGATTGTCGGCGTGGCCGCATCGGTGGGCTTAGGTTGGGGCTGGGCGGACCCGGTGGTGGGCTTTGGCGTGGCGGTATGGTTGCTTTGGGGCGCCTGGACAGTGGCTCGTGAGGCCCTGGATCAAATGATGGACCGCGAGCTCAGCGACATTGAGCGCGAGCGGATCCAGCAAATCGCGCTGAGCGATCCGCGTATTCGCCGCATCAATTCATTGCGCACGCGATCTTCCGGTCCGCTTGTGCATATTCAGTTTCATGCCGAGCTTGACCCAACACTGTCGCTTGAACAGGCACACGACATTTTGGTTGAGGCGGAAATTCGATTGGTGGACGCCTATCCCGGTGCGGATGTGATTATCCATCCTGATCCTGAGGGCCATCGCGACGACCATGAGTCGCCGTTCTTCGCCGGTCCGTCGGACACCTGACAGGAGCGCCCCGACTCAGCGTACCAGTTCACGCTGGCGCAGTTGTGGAGCCCGTCATGGCCGGTTTGTCTCGCGTTTTACATCATTGGAGCTTGGATCCGTTTTCACGCCAGGCACGCATTGCGGCTGCGGAAAAGGGCATCAAGCTGCGGCTTCGTGAAGAACGAGCATGGGACGGGCGGCAAGATTTCTTAGCGCTATCGCCTGAAGGGCGCACGCCGGTTTTGGTGGAGGGTGTGGGGCCGGGACGCACCGTGATTGCCGGTGCGCGGGCTTTGTTGGAGTATTTTGAAGAAATTGCCCCCGAACCCACCTTATTGCCGGGATCAGCGTCCATGCGAGCTGAAGCGCGTCGCCTCGCAGACTGGTTCGACCGCAAGTATGACGCGGAGGTCAACGCCACATTGGCGTTTGAGCTGGCGGACAAACGCATGATGGGATTGGGCCAGCCAAGCCGTAAACGCGTGGCTGAAGGACGGGCCAATCTGCAAAATCACCTGCATTACATCACCCAGTTGGCTGAAGGGCGCGGGTTTTTGGCGGGCGAGGCATTTTCCATCGCGGATATTGCCGCCGTGGCGCATTTGTCGGGACTTGAAGCGTTGGGTGCGTTGAACTGGCGTGGCCATGCGGCCGGCGAGCGGTGGTGGCGTTTGGTGACCAGCCGGGAAAGCGTGGCGCCCTTGTTGGAGGAGACAGCGCCGGAAACAGTCGCGGCTTAGTCAAATCACGACGATATCGCCGCCTGTTCGTTCATCCGGATTTTTTTGAGGCGTGGAGCCATGGCCAATGCTGCGGCGACAGTCAGCACTGCGGCGGTGAAAAACGCGGCGCCGGGAATGTAAACTGGCGCTGAATCGGCCGAGAAATGGGTGAAGATCTGCGTCATGCTCAGCGGTCCGATGATCATGGTAATCGCCATGGTCGAAGCAATGGCGCCTTGAAGCTCGCCCTGTGCGTCGCGCGGTAAAGTGGACGATAAGAGCGACTGTATGGCTGGCATCACAAAGCCGCCCGCTCCGCCAACAACAATGAATGGCAAAATCATCCAGCCAGGATTGGCGAGACCATAACCGACGAACGAGATCGTAATCGCGGCGAGACCGACATACATCGCGCGGATTTCGCCGAACCTACGAACTGCTCGGCCAGTGAGGCCTGCTTGGAAGGCGGCAAAGACCACGCCGACAAAGGCTAACGCCAATCCATTGATAAACGGCGTCCAACCATAGCGATGCTCGGCATAATAGGTCCATGTCGCCGGCAGCGCAGCGTGACCCACTTGCATCAGGAAAAAGCCGCTCAGCAACGCAATGGCGATGGGATAACGCCGCATTTGGAACAGGCTGCCCACGGGGTTGGCGCGGCGCAACTCAAACGGGCGCCGCTCGTCTTTGGGCAAAGTTTCAGGCAAAAAGAAATAGGCGAACACCATATTCACGGCCGCCAACGCTGAGGCGGCAAGGAAAGACAATCGGGCTCCGGAAATGCCCATCGCACTGTCCAACTCGCCCAGCGCGCCGCCAATCGCCGGTCCCACAATAAATCCGAGACCGAAAGCCGCGCCGAGCATACCGAATCGGGCGGCCTTTTCGTTGGGTTCGGAAATATCGCTGATCGCGGCGCTCGCGGTGGCGTAAGTGGCCGCAAACCCACCCGAGACCGCCCGGCCGATGAACAATATCCATAGCGTGGGCGCAAACGCCATAATGGCGTAGTCGATGGAGTATCCGCCCAAGGATATGAGAAAAACCGGCCGGCGCCCAAAACGGTCCGACAGATTGCCCAGCACCGGCGACATCACGAACTGCACCGCCGCAAACACAAACATCAGAAATCCGCCCCAACGCGCCGCTTCAGCGGGACCCAGGCCGGTCAATTCATTCAACAATTTGGGCATCACCGGAATGATGATGCCGATGCCCAGCATCTCGATGAACACGGTGAGCCAAATGAACAAAAACGCGGTCTTGGCGCTGGGCTGCATGGGGGTCTCCGACAGGGGGACGGTCCCTTACCACGTCTGAGCGTTCAGCGCGCTTATGAATATGCGCGATTGCAGATTGATCGGGCATGTGCCTTTGGACGCCAAGCGCGTAACATGGCGGCATGGATGTCACGCACCTGGCCCAAGGCCTCAACCTTTCTGTGATAGGCGTCTCGCGTGTCGATGGCGACAATGCCCATTGGCCCGCCGAGGCGCGCTTGCGCCAATTCATCGCCGAGGGACGGCATGGCGATATGGACTGGATGGAGTTGCACCTCGAGCGCCGGGCTCATCCAAGAATGCTGTGGCCACAGGCCAAGAGCGCCATTGTGGCGGGGTTGAGCTATGCCCCTGATCACGATCCGCTGGAGCATCTCGAACACACCGATCGCGGTGCGATTTCGGTCTATGCGCACGGCAAGGACTATCATGATCTGTTCAAAAAGCGGTTGAAACGATTGGCCACTCGGCTTGCAGATCACTCAGGCGAGGACGTGAAGGTATTCGTGGACACGGCCCCGCTGATGGAAAAACCGTTGGCCGCGCTTGCAGGCGTGGGGTGGCAGGGCAAGCATACTAATTTGGTCTCGCGCAACTATGGATCCTGGTTGTTCTTGGGTGTGATTTTGACAACGGCCGAGTTGGAGCCAGACCAGCCAGAAGACGATCATTGCGGGTCGTGCCGGCGGTGCTTGGATGTGTGCCCGACCAATGCGTTTCCTGCGCCCTATCAACTCGATGCCCGCCGGTGCCTGGCTTATTTGAGCATCGAACACAAAGGCCCGATCCCGCTTGAGTTCCGCAAACCCATGGGCAATCGGATCTATGGCTGCGATGACTGTTTGGCCGTGTGTCCGTGGAATAAGTTTGCCGAGGCGACCGCGGAGGCCGCGTTTCAACCGCGTGCGACGGCGGCTCTGCCCGAGCTCGCTGAACTTGTCGCACTGGATGATCAAACCTTTCGCTCGCGGTTTGCCGGCTCGCCGATCAAGCGGACCGGCAGGGATCGATTTGTGCGCAATGTCTTGATTGCGATCGGAAATTCGGCCGACCAAACGCTTTTGCCCCATGCCGAGAGGCTGCTCGATGATCACAACGACCTTGTGCGCGGCGCAGCCATTTGGGCGGTTTGCCAGCTTGCATCTGAGAACTGTTTCGCCAATCACTATCACGCGCGTCGATCAACTGAGCGCGTGCAACATGTACAAGCGGAGTGGGACCAGGCATGGGCGCAGTTGTCGCGAAGCCAAACCGACGTCTTGCGTTGAAACGGTTGCGTCGTCGCCGCATGGCCAAGGTCGTCGGCGGCCTCGCTATGCTCTGCGTTTATGGTGTGCTGCTATCCATTGTCTGGGCGGCGGCTTACGCCATTGTGCGGCCGCCCATGTCCACATTGGCGTTCATGCGCGCCCTTGAAGGCCAACAGGTGCGCGCCGAATGGCGGCCTTTGGAAGACATATCGCCCCACCTGATTTATGCGGTGGTGGCCTCAGAGGATTCCTTGTTCTGCAGCCATAACGGCTTTGATCTCGATGCGCTGAAATTGGCGATTTCCGATGCGCGCAATGGCAAATCATTGCGCGGGGCCTCCACCATTTCTCAGCAGACCGCAAAGAACGCGTTTTTGTGGAATGGCGGGGGATATGTCCGCAAGGCCGGCGAGGCATGGTTCACGGTGTGGGTGGAGTTTTTCTGGTCCAAGCGGCGGATCCTCGAAATCTATCTCAATTTGGCCGAATGGGGCGACGGGCTGTTCGGCGCCGAGGCGGCGGCTCAAGCCCGGTTCGGCAAGTCAGCCGCTGATCTGACGCCTAGAGAGGCGGCGCTATTGGCTGTGGTTCTGCCTAATCCCAACACATGGCGATTGGACCCGCCGGGCGACTATGTCCGTCAACGCGCGGGCGTGATCCAGCAACGCATGCGCGTTGTGGCCAATGATGGCTTGGCAGGGTGTGTGCTTGATCCGCGTTCGACTTAGGCCGCGAGTGACAGCGCAACGTGGATTAGGGCGGCCAGCAACACCAACGCCCACACGGTCAAGTAAAGCAATCCTAGAATGATGAGCCGTAATGACGTGGTAAACCGTCCCGACGCATAGAACTGGCGCATGGCGTGGATGATGTAAAAAGGCGCGGCAATGAAGAACAGCGCTACGACAAACCCTCCATAGGGAATGGCGGTGAACAATGATCCCAGCGCGGTGAAGGTTGCCAGGCCGGAATGCAAGTATAACGAGAAGATCACATGCTCAGACAGGTAACGGCCCCAGAACAATAGAGCAGACAGGGGCGCCATTAAAAACGCCATGATGGCGAAAGACCTGGGAAACCACGGAGCAAAACGATCAACGAACCGCTCGGGCTCCGTCTCTATTGCGGCAATGACGTTCTTCAGTTGGGGTTCGAGTCGTTCCACCCAGGGCGGGGCGTCTTCGAAGTCAACATCAGACGCCCGCGTTGACGAGAAGTCATGTCCAAGCACCGAACTGGCCGTTTCGGCCAGCGCTTCACGGGCGGCGTTTACGCGTTCAAGCTGTTCGCCGTCCACTTGACCCGCCAGCCTCGCCAATCGAGCATCAGCGCGCTGAAACGCGCTTTTAAGGGAGGTGGCGAACTCAATTTCGGTCGTGTTGGTCTGATCGTCTTCGCTGAACACAGTGCTGTTGAGGAATGCGCTGATCCCACCAGCAATAAGCACGGCAAGCAGGGCGAAAACGAAGGTTCGCGTGGGCGGGGTAAACCGCACACGTTGGCCACTGACATAATCCAATGCGAGTTTGCCTGGCCGAAGCGCCAACCACTTCAGCGTGCGCAGCCAACGTGCGTCAATGGCGAAGAAATCGCTGAGCCCATCGAAAATGAGCGCGACAAACGGGCGGCGCACGTCCGAGGCGCGTTGTCCGCATTCAGGGCAAAAGGCGCCGGTAAAACTGCGCCCGCAATTGGCGCATTCATGGGCGCCGCGGTCGCGCGCAATGCTATTGCCCGCTAGCAATGCGGAGGCCATGATGGCTTCGTCAGACGCCGCAGTCGTCATGGTCGCTCCCCACGCTACATGACGTTAAAGTCCCAGTTCTTGACGTACTCTACCGCGAATCAGCAAGGTCTCAATATCCTCAGGGTCGATTTTTAGGGCGCGTTCAACGTCAGAACGCGCCTCTTCAAACCGACCCAGCTCAATCCAGGCCTGAGCGCGCAGGCGCAACGCCAACAAATCGTCTGGCCGTTCAGAAAGCGAGAGCGAGAGGTCTTCAGCGGCGCGTTCAAAGTCTCCCAACACGGCAAGCGCTAAAGCCCGATCAATGAGCAAATCTGGCGAATCGGGGCGAAAGATGAGCGCCGAATCCAGCACGCGAATGGCGTCTTCGGGCTGTTCGGCCGCCATCCAGGCCGCAGCCGCCTGAGCCAGCAACTCGGCGCGCACATCATCGGCGATGGGATCGGGTGTGATTGCGGCTTCCTCGAGCCGGCCCGCGCCCTCTTTTGAATGTCCAAGTGCGACGAGAGCGGCGGCGGAACAATGCATTGCCGGCATGCCGCCGGATTCATACTGCCAGGTGAGCGCCATTTCATAGGCGGCGTCCGGTTCGTTTTGGACGGCTGTGAGGCAATCCCTATATCGCTTTGTATCTTCGTCGTCCCAGTTCACGATGATGTCTTGCGCGCTGGCGGCGCCGCCCGCCGCAATCAGCGCAACAATGGTGGCGGAAAAACGCATTCTTGGTCACCAGTCTGATTGAATTATGAGCAGACGCTAGTCCCTGCCGATCGCCTAATCAACGATGAGGAGCAATCCCATGCATCTTGTGTGTCTCGGTTATGGCTATGTGGCGCAGGCGTTTACAGGCATTGCGGGTGCTGCAACTCTCACGGCCACGGGCCGATCGGTCGAGAAAACCCGCGAGAAGTTGGGAGGCGAACCGGCACACGTCGTGGCGTTCGATGGCAAAGCTGCGTCAAACGAATTGATTGATTTATTGCAAACCGCCAGTCACGTGCTGGTGTCAATCCCGCCAGATCAGCAAGGCTGCCCAGCCTGGCGTGCTTTGGGCGACCATCTGGGTAAAAGTGAATCGCTTCAATGGCTTGGTTATCTGTCCGCCACCAGCGTTTACGGCGATCGACAAGGGGGCTGGTGTTTTGAATGGGACAGCCCGGCGCCGACCCGTCCGCGTGGTGAGGCGCGCGCTCTGGCTGAACGACAATGGCTGGACGCCATGTCTATGGCGCACATTTTTCGCCTGCCGGGCATTTATGGACCGGGGCGATCGCCGTTGGAGCGGGTAAGAAGCGGGTCGCAACACCGTTGGGACAAGCCCGGTCATGTGTTTAACCGCATACATGTGGACGATATCGCCACAGCATTGCTGGGCTCGGTGGTGCGACCAAGCGCGGGACCGATTTTTAATGTCTCTGATGACCAACCCGTTGCGCAATCTGATGTGGTTGCCGAAGCGCATCGTGTGTTGGGTCTGTCCCCGCCGCCCCTAGAACGCTTCGACCCCACTGCGCTTTCAGACATGGCGCAAGAGTTTTGGAGCGAGAACAAGCGCGTGTCGAATGCCCTTGCAAAGGCGGCATTGGGCTGGCGGCTGGCCTATCCCACCTACCGCGAAGGGCTAGCGGCGTGCGCGGCGGCCATGGTGAATCAGGACGACGCCAACTGGCGACAGTGATCCACCGTTGCGATCAAACGCGTGAGGTCGTCGGGAGATGACAGTCGATGATCGCCGTGTTTGACCAGGGTCATCGCAATATCCTTGCTTGTCAGCTTTTCGCACAATTCCAAAGCGTGCCGCCATGGCACCTCTTCATCGTTCATGCCTTGCAGAATGCGCACGGGCGCCGTGATGTCGATGCTCTCTGCATTCAGCAGAAGATTCTGGCGGCCATCGTCAATGAGTCGCTTGGTGATCGGATAGGGCGGATCGCCATAGGCTGAGGGACGCAGCCATTGCCCGGTTTGTTCGAGCTCCCGGCGCACCTCGTCAGAAAACTGGTCCCACATCAGCCGTTCGGTAAAGTCAGGCGCGGGCGCAATCAGAACAAGGCCCTTAACGCGCTCTGGTTGGGCCAAGGCAGCCAGCAGCGCGATCCATCCTCCCATGGACGAGCCCACCAGAACGAATGGTCCTGGCAACAGCGCGTCAATGACCGCTAACGCATCGTCTTTCCACTGACTGATGGTTCCTTGGGCAAACGCGCCGGTCGACTGACCATGACCGAAATAGTCAAAGCGCACCATGGGCGTTCCGGATTCCTCCGCCCAGGCGTCAAGCGCCAACGCCTTAGTTCCGCCCATGTCCGAGTTAAACCCTCCAAGCCAAAGCAGACCTGGGCCGTCGCCATCGGCGTTACGAATGTGGTAGGCCAGGCGATCGCCATTGGGCCGATCGAGCCATTGGGGTTCAGGAGGAAAGGTCACAGCTCGTGTCATCAGGCGCATCCGACGTCATCAATGAGAGGGCAGGTATGGCGGGGCAAACGCGAAAGGGCGTCAAAAACCCTGGCGAGCCTGCGCGAAGCGCATGTGTACTACAAGTAATTCCTCAATTGGACGCAGGAGGTGCGGAGCGGACCACCGTGGAAGTGGCCGAAGCCTTGGTGGCGGCCGGCGTTCGCGCTTTGGTGGCGAGTGAAGGCGGGCGGCTTGCCGAGGAGATCGTCGGCTTGGGCGAGAATGCTCAGTTGATCACCATGCCGGTGGCCTCGAAAAACCCCGCCACCATGATCGCGAATGCACGCGCATTGGCTCACCTGATCCGCGAAGAGGCCGTGGATATAGTCCATGCTCGCTCGCGCGCACCGGCCTGGAGCGCGTTGTGGGCCGCGCGCAATACTGGCGCAGCGTTTGTGACCACTTATCACGGCGCCTACGGCGGAAGCAGCGCTCTAAAACGCTATTACAATGGCGTGATGGCCCGCGGAGACCGGGTCATTGCCAATTCTGAATTCATTGCCGAGCATGTTCGCGAACGCTACGGGCTGGACGGTGATCGGCTTCGTGTGATTCCTCGTGGCGTTAATTTGGCGGCGTTCGATCGCGACGCTGTCGATTCGCAACGGCTGGACGAAGTTTTCTCACAATGGCGGATTGCACGCGATGACCCGCGTATGCTGTTGGTTTTGCCCGGTCGGCTGACCCGTTGGAAGGGGCAAACGGTCGCCATTGAAGCGCTCGCACAGCTGCATCACGAGGGCGTAGATGCACAACTCGTGTTGGTCGGTGATGCGCAGGGACGCGACGATTATCGACGCGAACTTAACGCCCTCGCCGCTAGCTATAAGCTGGCGGATTTTGTTCGGATGCCTGGCCACTGCTCGGACATGCCCGCAGCCTTCGCGGCTGCCGATGTGATCCTTGCGCCATCGACGTCGCCAGAGGCATTCGGTCGAGTTGCCGCTGAAGCGCAATGCATGGGCCGGTTGGTGGTGGCGTCCGATCATGGGGGGCAACGTGAAACCGTGGACCCGCAAATCGGCGGCGCACTGGTGACGCCCGGAGACTCACGCCAGCTTGCTAAAGCAGTGTCGTCCATCGCTGGGTTGGATAACGCTGAACGAGGACAACAAGAAATGGCGGTGTTGGAGCGCGCCCGCGCACTATATTCGACGAAGGCCCTGCAACGTGCCACACTAAGCGTTTATGAGGAATGCCTGACCATGAGGGAGCATGGCTAGCGATACGAGTATTTTGGTCATTGTTTTGGGCGGACCTGGGGGATTCGCCCATGCGACGCCAGCCTTGGCTGCGATCCGTCGGGCGCGCCGCGGTGAGCGATTAATCCTGCTGACCGAGCCAGATTTTTGTGAGCTGGCCGAGGATTCTCCGTATTGCGACATTGCCATATCCACTGACAAATGGGATACGCCTCGCGGACTTCACCAATTGGCGAACGCGCTGCGCAAAGAAAAAATCTCCATGATTTTCGATCTGTCGGGGGCCATGCAGGTGGAGCGTCTTCTTGCCGCCATGAAGCCCAACCCGCCTCCCTATGCCAGCACGCTGCGCGGCGCCACGTTTTCGTCGGACTTTCTGGCGGTCAGCGAAATGCACCCCATCGACGCAGCCATCGCACGCGTCGCGCCCGCAGGGATTATTGTTGACCCTGACGCGACACCAGACGTCTCGTGGGCGGCGACTGCGCGTCGCAACGCGCCCAGTCTAAAACCGCAGTATTTTGGTCTGCGAAATCCCTATGTGGTGATTGTGCCGGGAACGCAGGATGGTGCTGACGGTCCGATTTGGCCGGTCTCACAATTTGCCGCTTTGGCGATGCAATTGGTGGAGCGCGGCGTCGGAGTCGCGATTTCCGCAGACCCCACGAATCGCGACGCTGCGCGCGCAGTGGTGCGCGCCTGTCCACGGGCGCGCGATTTGGCTGGCCGGGCAAGCTATACCCAACTTTGTTCGGTTGCGGTGCAGGCTGCGGGCGCGCTCGGCCATGCTGAAAGTGACCTGTTGCATCTCATCGCCGCAGCAGGGACCCCGACTGTGGCGCTGACCCGGTCCCATGAGGAAGCCGCCAAAGCGCCCCGCGGTCGCGCCGTTGCCGCACTTGCCGTCAACAATCGAGATGCGTTGACCGCAGAGTATGCTGCCGAGGCGCTCGGCATGTTTGCTCGGGTCGACTTGTTGCGTGCTTCTGCCTAATGCCTGTGAAATATGTGAATAGGCGCTCGCAGACTGTATTTGTGGCGCCTGAGGGTGTATATGTGTTGTGTAAGTTCAACAGTTTAAAGGAGAGTGTCGAATAGCACGTCGTCCAATGGCCGCACAGCCACAGAAGAATGAGGGACCGCGGGTCAATCAAGAAATCCGCTCACCCCGGGTGCTTCTCATTGATGAGAGCGGGGAAAAGCAGGGGGAAATGCCAACATCAGCCGCACTGGAAGCGGCCCAAGAAGCCGGGCTCGATTTGGTCGAGGTCGCGCCGAATGCGGATCCTCCGGTCTGCAAAATCTTGGACTATGGCAAGCTGAAGTATGAGGGGCAGAAGAAAAAGTCCCAGGCGAAGAAGAAACAGAAAGTCGCCGATGTCAAAGAAATCAAGATGCGGCCTAATATCGATGTTCATGACTACCAGGTCAAAACAAAGGCTATTCGCCGTTTCTTCGAAGATGGCGACAAGGTGAAGGTGACTTTGCGGTTCCGAGGCCGGGAAATGGCCCACCAGGAACGCGGGATGGATCTTCTGAACCGGGTGAAGGCTGATTTCGAGAACGAAGCGAAGATCGAATACGAGCCCAAACTCGAAGGTCGCCAGATGATCATGGTGATGGCGCCGCGGTAATCCGCGCGCCTAACCTGGCCGTCGTCCTCAGCATGATTGAAATTTCCCGAGTGCGACACGCTTTCGCCGGCCAGAGGGTGCTGCATGCGCCCGACTTTCGCGTGGAAACGGGCAATACGCTTTTGGTTGTCGGAGAGTCGGGTTCCGGCAAATCGACCTTATTGCATTGTTTGGGCGGGCTGCTGCGTCCCGATGAAGGCGCTGTCGTGTTTGATGGCCTGGATTTGGCTGGATTGGGCGACGGCCAACTCGATCGCGTGCGCGGAGCGCAAATTGGAATTGTGTTCCAGGATTTGCATCTGATGCCGGCTTTGTCGGTGAACGACAATCTGCGCCTGGCCCAGTCGCTGTCGGGCGCGGGCGTGGATCAAGCACGAATTGATGAAACCCTGGATCGATTGGGCGTGGCCCATCTTTCCCATGTCAAACCGCGTCGCCTCAGCCGCGGCGAAGCCCAACGCGCCGCCATCGCCCGCGCCGTAGTCCATCGTCCCAAACTGCTGTTGGCTGACGAACCCACGTCCGCGTTGGATGATGCGAATACACAGCGCGTGATTGACCTGTTGCGCGCCGAAGCGAGCCTCGCCCGCGCAACATTGATCATTGCCACCCACGACCATCGCTTGCGCGAGCAGTTCGATGCTCAGATCGAACTTTTAGCGCCGGCGGCGCAGGTGCGCGCCGCATGAGCCCGATCGCGCTCGCCTTCGCTTATTTGCGCGATCAACCAGCCGCGGCCCTGCTCAATGTGGCTTTGGCGGCCTTTGGCGTGGGCGCGGCGATTGCGGTGATGTTGATTTCCGCCCAATTGGATCAACGCATAGTGCGAGATGGTCAGGGTGTGGATCTGGTGGTGGGCGATAAAGGGTCACCGCTGCAATTGATCCTATCCAGCGTGCATCACGCCGATGTTCCCATAGGCAACATCTCAATGGCCGAGGCTCAGCGTTTGGCTGAACACCCGCTGGTGGCCAACGCCATGCCGCTCGCCCTTGGCGATTCCTATCGCGGCTTTCGGATTGTGGGCGCGACGCCAGACTATGTCGCCCACTATGGCGCTGAAGTTGCTGAGGGCGACATGTGGCGGATCCCTTTGGAGGTTGTGCTGGGCGCGCGCGTGGCGGCGGACACGGGTCTCCAGACGGGCGACATGTTTATGTCCAGTCACGGCCTGGCCGCTGACGCCGCCATCGGCCATGATCATGCCCCGCTGGTGATTTCAGGCGTCCTGAAACCCACTGGAACCGTATTGGATCGGTTGATCATCACGAGTTTAGACACCGTATGGATCGCGCATGGCGAGACCGTCGGTTCTTCCTCGCGCTATCACGAACATGAAGAGGACGACGCCGCGCCCCATTCCAGCGCGCAGTGGGCGCTGACCAAAGGCGATGGCGATCGCGAAATCACAGCATTACTGATCCAATATGCCTCGCCAATCGCTGCTGTGCGCCTGCCGCCATTGATCGAACAACAGACCAGCATGATGGCGGCCAAGCCCGCCGATCAGCTCCAGCGGCTGATGGCGTTGTTGGGCGCGGGCTTTGACGTACTGCGCGGCGTGGGATGGGTGGTGCTCGCACTGGCGGGATTTGGGGTGTTGGTGACGCTGCTCAGCCAAATGCGTGAACGCCGGGCCGATATCGCACTGATGCGAGTGATGGGCGCCAGCCGGGCGCGCGTGGTGTTTCAGGTTGTGCTGGAAGGCGTCATGGTGGTGGCGATTGGCGCGGTGGTGGGCGTGGCGCTTGGTCATCTGGGCGCCCACATATTCGGTCAGACAGTGGATCAAGCCCGCGCAGCCGGTGTTAGCGGTGCGGTGTTCCTGACGCCGGAACTGTGGATTGTCTTGGCCGCAATGCTGATTGGCGCGCTGGGTGCGATGATCCCGGCATTATTGGCCTATCGGGTGGATTTGGCGGAGACTGTGAAACGATGAGAACAATGATTGCCGGCGTCGCCCTCCTGTTTGCGCTCGCGCCCGCCGCCTTGGCGCAAGGCGAGCCCGGACATGTGGCAAGTCCCGCTGACGGTGTTTGGCAAACCGCGCCCGCCCCGGACGATGGTGTCGCTTGGGCGTTGCTGGCGACCACCAAGGAAATGGCGGTGGAGGGGTCCTGGACCACACGGCCGGTATTCACCGACGACGTCAAAGCGCTGGACGGCCAGACGGTGCGTATGAATGGCTTTATGGAGCCACTGGGGTATGGCCGCGAGCAAAAGCACTTTATTTTGATGGCGTATCCCAAGGATTGCCCGTTCTGCCTGACCGTCGGACCGACGCAATTGGTGGAGGTGATGGCCTCAACGCCCGTGCGCTCGACCTATGACATGATCACTGTGGAAGGCCAGATGCAGATCGCCCCGGAGTCTGAAGACGGGTTTTTCTTTCGCTTGACCGATGCGCGGCCCGTGGCGCGGTGAGGTTCACAAATCGTTCCAATCTTGGCCGGCGAAATACACCCGAATGACACGCAATTCATCATCGGTAAATTCAGCCAGACTGGTTGCCTGGTTCTGGTATCCAAAGGTTTTGAGCTTGGGGTGGGTCGGATGTCCGGTACCGATCTGAGCGCCGCCTGAGGCTATTGCTTGCAGGCGAAGCTGAAGGGGTCGCACCCAGTTTACGGCAAAGCTTCGCCCGCATTCGCTCTTGAGATATCGGCCTTGGCGGCGGATGTCAGCCTGCGCCTCGGCTTGGATCATCAGCCGACGCGGGGTCACGAACTGAGATGATCGATGATCTCATTGAAGGCCTCCTCCGCTGACAACATCGGCTCGCCACGTTCCCGGGCTTCGAGATATTTGGCCATATCACGATCAATCTGCTCCTGGCTGGGTCTGTCCTCGGGCGACAGAAACCCGGTTAACGCCGCGGCGACAACATCGGCGATCGAAGCGTACTCACCTTGAGCCACTTAGGTTTCGAGCTGTGCGCCTTGATCATCTGTGAGGGTGATTGTGACCGTTTTCATACCCCCATTATGGGATTTTTTATTGGTTGCGGCCGTGGCGAACGCCTTCTCGTCTCGAATATCCCACACACATTCCATCATCCCGTCCCAACAAACCCGAGGCGAAAAGCTTGCATTTGCGCACCTGGCCCGGCGGGCGAAATCCGCGACCGGCTAAGGCGCAGGTCTACAGGACAGAGTGTTCATTCTCGTGTTAGGTGTTTTCTGTCTTTTAATCAACTAAAAATTGTAAGCGAATCAAAATTCGCCTTCCCGGCGCCGCTGACGGTATGCGACATGGATCAACGAGGCGGCATCACACACCCCGACTTGTCTTTTAACCAATTTGCCGTATACCCCTGCGTTCTTTGATTGAGGCGATCGCGCAGGCCCATCGACATGCCTGCCGATCCGTAACGCGAATGCGCAATGGGCCCGCCCCACGCGCGAAAGGAGAGCGAAATGTCGAAACTGAAGACCAAGAGCGGGGTCAAAAAACGCTTTAAGGTCACGGCCTCTGGCCGGGTCAAAGTCGCCCAATCGGGCAAACGTCACGGCATGATCAAGCGCACGCCCAAGCAGATTCGCCAAAAGCGGGGCACAGACACGCTGGAAAAGCCGGACGAGATCATCGTCAAAAAGTGGATGCCTTATGCGCGCCGGGCCAAGAAGGCGAAGGCGGCGACGAGCGCTGAATCCTAACCGCGACAAAGACTGATCTTTCCCGATTGATTGAAAGGAGCGCGCTCATGGCACGCGTCACCAAAGGCGGACACGCCCAAGCCAAACACAAGAAAATCGTCAAGCAGGCCAAAGGTTATCGCGGCGCGCGCAGCAAGCTGTTTCGCACCGCCAACCAGGCTGTCACCCGAGCTTCGCAATACGCCTATATCGGGCGTAAGCAAAAGAAGCGCACCTTCCGCGCCTTGTGGATCCAGCGTTTGAACGCGGCCGCCCGCGCCCAGGGTCTGACCTATAGCCGTCTAATGGATGGTCTGAAGAAGGCCGAGATCGATCTTGACCGCAAAGTGCTGTCCGATCTCGCCATCCGCGAACCCGAGGCGTTCGATGCGCTGGTGTCCCAGGCGAAATCGGCGCTGGAAAAGGCTGAAGCCGAGCGCGCCAAAGCTGCATAGTTTGGTCGACGCGGCGCCGTCATTGCCCTGAGAATAAACGCAGCTTTGTCACTCCGGCGACATATACCTTTCGTAAAGTCACGCTATACACGAGCGCATGGCTTTTCAGTTCGATCCGGCAGCGTTTGTGAAACGACTTGAAGGTGAGGGCGTGCCGTCGCGTCAGGCGCACGCCCACGTTGACGCTCTGCGTGATGCGTTACTCGGCGGCGTGGCGTCGCGCAGCGATATGCAAAACGTCATCGAAGAAATCGATGGATTGCGCGGCTCGGTGATCGAAATTCAAGGTCGGGTCGATGGTATGGCTGAAGGCGTGCGCGCTGATTTGGACGCGTGGCGCCACGATGTGGATGGGCGCTTGGACGCCATCGCGGCGGCGGTCATGGGGCAAAATCAGAACAAGGGCGGCGGCGTTGTTTGGTGGTTTCTCACTATCCTGGCCGTTGTCTGTGTTGTGGTGGCGGGCTTTGTCGCTGGGGTCGTGGCGCCGGAAGAATGGATCAACGCGGTCCTTGAACTGTTTGCTTGAATTTATCGAAAAACAGAAAATTTCACTTGCCAAACGGCGGGCTCATGCAAATATATAAATCATGGCCATAAGACTCGTCCATCCGACCCGGCGCGACGCCCCTGGCGACGCTTCCGAGGTTGACAGTGACGCCGGGGCTGTCGCCGCAGCGTCAAGCAACCAAATCGATGCGCTCGCCAATGCGCTCAACCAACGCTTCGACGCGCTCGATCAAGACAACGCGCTGACGCATCAGGCGCTGTCGCAGATCGCAACCGAGTTGGCTGCGCTTCGCCGAGAATTGAGCGATGTGAAGCAATCGTCTCAGCGCGTTGAGCAAAAACTGACGCTGAAATCATTGCTCGCATGGCCAGGTCTCGCCATTGGCGGCATTGGCCTGGTTCTCTTGCTGGCCATTCTGCTTTAAACCGGCTCGACGTTCGAGATTTAGAGCCGGAGCTTTTCCATGTCCGACGCCATCGCCGCGCCTGATAACCTCGTTGCTTTGGAGCGCGAGGCCGCCGACGCGATTTCCGCGGCGCCCGATGAAGCCGCGCTGGACGAGGTGCGCGTGGCATACTTGGGCAAGCGCGGCCGAGTGAGCCTGCTCATGCGCGAACTGGGCAAGATGAGCGCGCAGGAACGCCAGGTGATGGGCCCGGCCCTCAATGGCTTGAAAGATCGCTTGAACGCCTTGATCGCGGAGCGCAAGGGCGGACTGGAGAACGCCGCACTCGATAAGCGTTTGGCCACCGAGTCGGTTGATGTCACCTTGCCTTCCCGACCGGAAACGCGTGGTTCTGTCCACCCAGTCAGCCAGGTCATGGACGAGCTGATCGCCATCTTCGCCGAGATGGACTTTCAGCTCGCCGAAGGGCCGGACATTGAAACCGATTTCAACAATTTCACCGCGCTCAACTTTCCCATTGGCCACCCCGCACGCGAGTTGCACGACACGTTTTTTCTGGAGGAACGTGACGAAAACGGGGATCGCTACGTGCTGCGCACGCACACCAGCCCTGTGCAGGTGCGCACCATGCTGAGCCAAAAGCCGCCGATCCGCATCATCGCGCCCGGCCGCACCTATCGCTGTGATTGGGACGCCACGCACACGCCCATGTTCCACCAAATCGAAGGCTTGGTCATCGACACCGAGACCCATATGGGCCACCTCAAAGGGTGTCTGTTGGAGTTTGTCTCCGCCTTTTTCGAAGTGGACACGGTGGAGGCCCGCTTTCGCCCGCACTTTTTCCCGTTCACCGAACCGAGCGCGGAAATGGATGTGCGCTATGAAAAAGTGGGCGATGAAATCCGCATCGGTCAGGGCGAGAAATGGATGGAGATTTTGGGCTGCGGCATGGTTCACCCCAATGTGCTCAAACATTGCGGCCTGGATCCGGATGTGTATCAGGGCTTCGCCTTTGGCGCCGGCATTGATCGGCTCGCCATGCTCAAATACGGCATGAGCGATTTGCGCCCCTTCTTTGAGCCCGACCCGCGCTGGCTGTCGCATTATGGCTTCCGCCCAACCCTCGTCCCCAATTTAGCGACAGGCCTCAGCTGATATGGCCAAGGGGGCGGGGGAAAAGCGTTCGGTGTTGCGCATGCGGTTTGAGACCGTGGGCTCGATTTCCGCCATCGTGATTGGCGTTGCGGCATTATTCGTCGCAGCTGACCAGGCCCGCATCGCGCGTAGCCAAACCGAAGTCATGCGCGAGGAAATTCACGCCTCGGTGTGGCCGATCGTGCAAATCGAGACTTACAGCTATGTCTTTGATGGTCATGCGGAAGTGGGCATCCGCCTCCGCAATGTGGGAGTGGGACCCGCGCTGCTGGATGGCGTGGCAATGCATCGCGACGGACAAGCGCTGGCCGGATTGAATGACCTTATCCGGCTGAGCCCCGCCGAGCTTGTGGCGTTGGGTCCTGAACAAACTCGTGCGGACACAAAAGCGCGCATTCTTGCGCGCGGCGATCAGATTGACATGGTGCGCGCCGTCTGGCAGTTCGCCGAGCCGCCGGCCCCAGAGACCCGCACGCTGTTCGATCGCCAGTTTCAAACGATCGGGGAACTTGTAATATCTACGTGCTATTGTTCCGTGCTTGACCGGTGCTGGATGTACCAAAATGCTGAGCAGTCACGGCCGACTGCCATTAAGGATTGCGAGGCGTTTGAGCCGGGAAATTTTTAGGGTTAGGCGAAGGACTGGGATACGCAGTGCGATGATTGCGCATTAAATCTGAATGTCCCAGAGCGCAATGCCCGAATGCAACCCCCTCCTCAAAACACAAAAAACAACAACACGCTGGCAATCAGCGGCAAGATCCCAATGGCAAGCGCGGTGCGGGCAAACACATAGTGTTTCACCCAGCCATCAATGGCTTTGTCGCCGCTGGATCGGGTCTCGGTCTTTAAGTCGATCCATTGATTGCGTTCGCTAAACTCGTCGGAAACGATGTATTGCTCCAGCGTGTTCTCGAACAATCGCACGCCAATAAAAAAGGCGCAGCCATAGGTGATACCGGTCAGGGTCGCCAGCATGAGGATCCAGATGAAATCCAACCCATCGGTGATGCTGACGATGGCGTTGTAGAACAGAAAGCACACGATAAACGCCGTGATCGCTGATCCGATCATGATCGCCTTGAGGCGCTCCCGTTTGGGCGTTCCCGCTATCTCTGACATCTGCCCGCTCCCCGTCATTGTGCTGATCGACTATGCCGCAGAATCGCCATGTGCGAAAAGCTGGACATGGCCGCCTTCCACAATCAAACGCGCCGCACTAGCGTCGGCCAAATGACTGGGCTGTCTCGTTCGATTGACCTGATTTTGGGGCCGCGGCCCGGCAAAAAGAGCCTGGCTCGTCTCCAAGAGCGCGGCGTCACCCATATCGTGACATTGCTCAGCGACCGCGAAGGCGGCGGCGACGTTGCGCGCCTGGCCAGCAAAATCGGCGCCCAATGGCGGCATTGTCCTGTGGAGGGCGGGCATCTGGATATACTGTCAAACGTTGATCTGACCGCAGTGTTCGCCGTGTTTGCGCAGATCGGAGCCGAGCACGCAAAGCCCGTTATTTACCTGCATTGTTCGGCAGGCATCCACCGCACCGGCTTTATCGCCTATGCCCTGTTTCGCCACTATGGCGCCACCGAGCGCGAGGCGCGCGATCATTTGGCCGCCATTCGCGCAGTGACGGCGGAGCAATTGGGCGAGGACAGGATGGCCCTTGCCGAGCGCATGCTGGCCGCGTTCGGTGACTAAGCGCGATGCCAAAGCGATCGCAACTCCGGCGCACCCCGTCCGCCAATCGCACACAGCTTCAGCGTTATCGCCGTCTCCGGCTACTCAACATCGCATGAGCCATAGGCTTCAGCATAGGGCCGGCCGAAACAGGCCACCAGCGCTTGCACCACGCTGAAATTCATCGGTTCGGTGACGAATTGCGGCCCGAAGCCGAGCTCCGGATTGTCATCGAGAAACGCTTGGCGCGCTTGCATGGTCTCTTCGTCCGGCGTCATGACCGCCAGCCGGTCGCGCGCGGCGATCAACGCCTCACGATCGCCCTCCAAGAACGCAATCGTGGCGTCCACATACTGGTCCCAGTCGCTGCCGCCCTCGCCGGGGCCGCGTTGATACGCGCCCTGGAAGAACGCCACGGCCCGGGCGTTGTGCCCATCCGTGGCGAGGACTTGGCCCGCATGCCAGCGCAAAATCCCGTGATCAGCGGGCGGATAGGGGTGAGAATAAAGAATATACGCTTTGATCAGGACGGCCGCGCCCAAGCCGCAGCCCTCGCGCTCGGACACTTCGCGCCAGCCGCCATTGAGATCCTGGTCGAATGATCTCTGGTCCAACTGCAAATACGCATCCAGCGCCGCAGCGTCCACGCCGCAATCGCGCAGCGCGGCTTGATCGTCCGGCGATAGCGTGGCGAACACGGAGAAGGCGAACGCGATCAGCGCTGACGACATGGCGTGGTCCTCTCAAGAGGGCTGCGGGCTGGCAAGGTGTGATAGCTGGGCGGCGGACAAATTGCACGGGGGAACGTTTGGGCTAATCGCGATTAAGGGCGGATCGAACGCCGCAATAGTGTTTGCACAAAAGCGCTCTGTTCGGCAGCGCGATATTGGCCGCAAAATTCGGCAAAGTGGCGGATATCGTCCTGCGGACATTCCCGATTGCCTGCAAACACCGGCGAGGGCCTCCATCCGCGCTAACAGGCCACAGGTTGGCGACGCACGCCGCCCTCACCTCCGGCGCTGCGACATGGATGTGTCCCCACCCGAAAATCTGCTACACCCCGCTTTAATGACACAAACCCTTGATCTCTCTCGCGCGCCGGCGCCGACAACAAAGCCCCCCACCATTGGCGTGGTGTCACTGGGCTGTCCCAAGGCGCTGGTGGATTCTGAGCGCATCCTCACCCGCCTGCGCGCGGAAGGCTATGCGCTCAGCCCCGACTATGCCGGCGCGGATCTGGTGCTGGTCAATACCTGCGGGTTCCTTGACAGCGCACGCGATGAGAGCCTGGAGGCGATTGGTGAGGCGATCGCCGAGAACGGCCGTGTGGTGGTCACGGGCTGTCTCGGCGCGGACGCCGATTTGATCACCAAAACCCACCCGCAAGTGCTGGCGGTCACCGGTCCCCACCAATACGAGCAGGTGATGAGCGCGGTGCACACGCATTTGCCGCCGCGCGCCGATCCGTTTCAAGATTTGGTGCCGCCACAGGGGATCAAGCTGACCCCGCGCCACTACGCCTATGTGAAGATTTCCGAGGGCTGTAACAATCGTTGCTCGTTCTGCATTATTCCCAGCCTGCGCGGAGATCTCGCCTCGCGGCCCGCCAATGCTGTGCTTTACGAAGCCGAACGCTTGGTCGATGCTGGCGTGAAGGAATTGCTGATCGTCAGCCAGGACACCTCGGCCTATGGCGTCGATCTGAAATATGCCGAAAGCCGGTGGCGTGACCGGGATGTGAAGGCGAAGTTTTATGATCTCGCCGCGGCGTTGGGTGAGCTCGGCGTTTGGGTGCGCCTGCATTATGTCTACCCCTACCCGCATGTGGATCAGGTGATCGCGCTGATGGCCGACGGAAAAATCCTGCCCTATCTGGACATTCCGTTTCAGCACGCCAGCCCGACGGTGCTGAAAGCCATGCGCCGCCCGGCCAAGCAGGATCGCATGCTCGAGCGCATCGCCAACTGGCGCGAGACGTGCCCCGAGCTCGCCATCCGCTCCACCTTCATCGTCGGATTTCCCGGTGAGACCGATCAAGATTTCGACGAGCTTCTGGATTTTCTGCGCGTGGCCAAGATCGATCGCGCTGGGTTTTTTGAGTATGAGGACGTCACCGGAGCCGCCTCCAATGCCCTCACCCACCACGTCCCGGCGGAGATCAAACGCGAACGCTTCCACGAGGCCATGGCCGTCCAAGCCGAGGTCGCAGCTGAACGCAGCGCCGCGCAGATCGGCAAGACATTGCAGGTGCTGGTGGATGAAGTGGGCGAGGACGGTTCCGCTTTGGGCCGGAGTTATGCCGATGCGCCGGAGATTGACGGCGTGGTGCGGATTGTGGGTGAGCGCGATGGCGCCCCGAAAGTCGGCGACATGATCGACGTCACCATCACCGAGGCGGATGGCTATGATGTGGTGGGGCGGTATTCTGCGACCATCTAGAACGCATTGAGGCCAGCGTCCTCCAAAGCGCGCCCTAACGCCACCTTCGACTGAGGGCGCCAAGCCGAGACGCCCCGTCCATGACCGCCCCGCGTCAATCGGTCAAAGCGCACAGGGGTGTGTCCACCCTGTCAAATGGTGTAGGGGCACAAGGCCAAGGCCAGAGCTGGCCAAAAGGAGAGGCTCATGTCTGACGCCGAGAATGGCTCTGAAACCATCATCATACCCAAGGGTTCGGCCGGGCGGATCACGCTCAATCGACCCAAAGCGCTCAATGCCCTCAATTTGGACATGGTGCGCGCAATGACCGAGGCGCTGCGCGTCTGGCGTTCGGATGAAGGGATCAAGGCCGTAGTGGTGGATGGCGCGGGTGATAAAGCGTTCTGCGCCGGCGGAGATATTCGTTTGTTGGTGGAGAGCGGGCGCGCCAAGGATGGCGGGGCTGAGGCGTTCTGGGCCGAGGAATATGCGCTCAACACCGCGATTAAACGCTATCCAAAGCCGTATGTGGCGATCATGGATGGGGTCACCATGGGCGGCGGGGTTGGCGTCTCGGTGCATGGCGCGTTTCGGGTGGCGACGGAACGCACGGTGTTCGCCATGCCTGAAACCGGCATTGGATTTTATCCCGATGTGGGCGGAACGTATTTCTTGCCGCGCCTGCCGGGTAAGTTGGGCGTGTGGATGGCGCTGACAGGCGCGCGCTTGTCTGGCGCGGACACGCTGGCGGCTGGCTTGGCCACGCACTTTGTGCCTTCGGAGAAGATTCCCGGCCTGCTGGAGGCGTTGGAAACATCGCCGCTCGACGATGATGGCGATGTGGTGGACGACATTTTGCACGCATTTGAGACCGATCCGGGCGACAGCAAACTGGCCGAGCAGCGGACGCCGATTGACTCGCTGTTTGCCGGCGACACGGTGGAGGAGATCGTGGCGGCGCTGCGGGCTGATGGCGGCGAATGGGCGACCAAGCAATTACAAATCTTGGACCAGAAGTCTCCCACCTCGCTGAAGGTGACGCTGCGCGCACTACGAGAGGGCGCCGAACTTGAGTTCGAAGACGCCATGCGCCGCGAGCTGGAGCTTTCTGTATGCTTTGTGGATGAGCGCTCAGATTTTTACGAGGGCGTGCGTGCGGTGATCATGGACAAGGACAACAAGCCGCAATGGAATCCCGAATCTGTGGACGCCGTCACTGACGCCCATTTAGAGCGGTTTTTTAGTGCGCAACACTCAAACGAAACGGCGATGTAGAGCGCGCGCCGGTTGATTGTGAAAAACGCGACCAAGCGCCACTTTGCTTTTCGCGGCGGTCGGGGCACATTACGGGAGCGCGACACCGACACGACTTTCGCCGAAAAGGGCCGGCTATGGATTATCGCGAGCGCTTCGCCGCCGCCACACAAGCACTGAAGGCAGAAGGCCGGTATCGGGTCTTTCAACCGATCAAGCGGCGGCGCGGCGCGTTCCCCAAAGCCATGTGGCGCGGGCCTGACGGCGATAAAGAGATCGTGGTGTGGTGCTCAAACGATTATTTGGGCATGGGACAAAACCCAGTGGTGCTCGACGCCATGCACGCCGCCATCGAGGAAGCCGGCGCGGGCGCGGGCGGTACGCGCAATATTTCCGGCAACACCTGGTTTCATGAGGATTTGGAGCGCGAGTTGGCGGCGCTGCATGGTAAACAAGCCGGCTTGGTGTTCACATCCGGGTATATCTCAAACGAAGCCACCATTGGCGTGATGTCGAAAATCCTGCCCGGCTTGATCATTTACTCCGACTCTCTCAACCACGCCTCCATGATTGCCGGTGTCCGCGCCGCGCGCTGTGAAAAACATGTGTGGCGGCACAATGATGTTGAGCACTTAGAAGAGTTGCTGGCCGCCGCGCCGGCCGATGCGCCCAAATTGATCGCGTTGGAGTCGGTGTATTCGATGGATGGCGATGTCGGTCCATTAGAACACGTCTGTGATCTGGCACGCACATACAACGCTCTGACCTATCTCGATGAAGTCCATGCGGTGGGCCTATATGGCGAAACCGGAGGCGGCATTTCAGAACGCGATGGCCTGGCCGATCGTTTCGACATTATTGAAGGCACACTGGGTAAGGCGTTCGGCGCCATGGGCGGCTATATTGCCGCTGACGCAGCGATTGTGGATGCGGTGCGTTCCTACGCGCCGGGCTTCATCTTCACCACGTCATTGGCCCCCGCCATCGCCGCCGGCGCATTGGCCAGCGTCAAGCATTTAAAGGCCCGCAACGATCTGCGTGTCGCCCATCAAGAGCGGGCTGCCCGGCTGAAACAATTGCTGAGTGAAGCTGGCTTTCCAGTCATGCCCAGCGATACGCACATTGTTCCGGTTCTGATTGGCGATCCGCGCTGCTGCAAAGCGATCAGCGACGCTCTGTTGGACGAGTTTTCGATGTATGTCCAACCCATCAACTATCCCACTGTGCCCAAAGGGACTGAGCGGTTGCGGTTCACGCCGTCGCCGCTTCACACCGATGACATGATGGATGATTTGGTCCGCGCCCTGGTGGACTTGTTTGAGCGTCACCACATGCCGCGCGCAGCGGCGGCCTAAGCTCAACACTATAGCGCTCAAAGCATTGCCGGCTCGCGCCCTTCCCAATGAGACGCCTCAACGGAAAGGCCACGAACCGGGCAATGGAAGATTTCACTTTAGAGCGAGTTAGCCCTTGCGGCCAACGCCGCGGCCAAGGCCGATGCTCTTGGCGAACTCTGAACGGCGCTTGGCGTAATTCGGTGCGACCATCGGGTAGTCGGCCGGCAAGCCCCATTTGCGACGATATTCGTCGGGAGTCATGTTGTAATTGGAGCGCAGATAACGCTTCAACATTTTCAGTTTCTTGCCGTCTTCCAAGCAAATGACATAGTCATCGGTCACCGACTTGGAAATCGGAACAGCTGGTTTGGCTTTCTCAATTGGTTTTTCCGCAGGCATAGTCGCGAGTTTGTGAACTTCTTTGTGAACCTCGCGAATGACGCCTGGAACCGTCTCAGCAGGAATGGTGTTATTGCTAACGAATGACGCCACAATATCGGTTGTCATGCGCAGCACTTCCTCGGTCGTTATAGTCGTGTCTTCGAGTTTGGCGTCCATGAAATCCTCTCCATAAGTGTGGTCGGACTGAGCCGGGCTCATTCCGTGAACTGGAATATTGCGAAGTCTTTCAAGTCTTGCAAGTCTTTCAATTCAGTAGTGGACATCAGACTACACAAAAAATATTTTCCACAGGCCGGTAACATAGGCGAATGAGCCCTCTACTGAAAGATAAAAGTTGAAATTCCGGATCGCTGAAACGCTTGATCCATTCCGGTGTTAGTCGATATGAATTTTAGCAATGAAGGAAAGGGCGGACTATGACCGTTATGGATGACTCCGTTAAATCCGGTTTTTTTGGGGCAAGACTCGCGGAGACTGACAGCGCAGTGGCCAATGCCATTAGCGCTGAGCGCCGACGTCAACAAAATCAAATAGAATTGATTGCTTCAGAGAACATTGTGTCTGCAGCCGTTCTTGAGGCGCAAGGCAGCGTACTCACCAACAAATACGCCGAAGGTTATCCGGGACGGCGCTATTATGGGGGGTGCGAGCATGTCGATGTGGTGGAGCAAATTGCCCAAGACCGGGTGAAACAGCTGTTTAACTGTGGCTTTGCTAATGTTCAGCCGCATTCTGGTGCGCAGGCCAATCAGGCGGTCCTTATGGCACTGGCCAAGCCAGGCGACACCATTATGGGCATGAGTTTGGACGCGGGCGGTCATTTGACGCACGGCGCCCGGCCCAACCAATCGGGCAAATGGTTCAACGCTGTTCAATTTGGCGTGCGCAAAGACGACGCGCGTGTGGACATGGATGAAGTGCGAAAGCTGGCGCACGAACACAAGCCAGCCGTCATCATCGCGGGGTTTACGGCGTATCCGTCCATTGTGGACTTCAAGGCGTTTCGTGAAATCGCCGATGAAGTCGGCGCGATTTTGCAAGCT
Source organism: uncultured Caulobacterales bacterium (assembly GCA_964636945.1). Taxonomy (GTDB): domain Bacteria; phylum Pseudomonadota; class Alphaproteobacteria; order Caulobacterales; family Maricaulaceae; genus CAZADA01. The sequence continues at coordinate 26,479 of CAZWVH010000034.1, forward strand.
GACATGTCACTTTTTGCCGGTTTGGTGGCGGGCGGCGCCTATCCCAATCCGCTCGATCACGTTCATGTGGCGACAACCACCACGCATAAGACATTGCGCGGACCACGCGGCGGTGTGGTGCTGACCAATGACGAAGCCATCGCGAAAAAGATCAACTCCGCTGTATTCCCCGGACTACAGGGCGGCCCTTTGATGCATGTGATCGCGGCGAAGGCTGTGGCGTTCGCTGAAGCGTTACGGCCGGAGTTTAAAACATATGCCGCCAATGTGGTCTCTAACGCCAAAGCATTAGCCCAGGCTGTCATCAACTCGGGACTGCAATGTGTTTCAGGTGGAACCGAAACCCATCTAGTGTTGATGGATTTGACCCCTAAGGACGTCACCGGTGCGGTCGCCGAAGTGGCGCTTGAGCGCGCGCACATCACGGCGAATAAGAACAATATCCCCTTTGACCCGCGGCCACCCAAGGTTACCTCTGGCATCCGGCTGGGAACGCCGGCTGGCACCACGCGTGGGTTTGGCGAGGCTGAATTTACCCGTGTGGGCGAGCTCATTGGTGAGGTGGTTGATGCTCTGGCGCAAAACCCCGATGGTGATTCCGCGGTCGAAAAACGGGTGCGCGATGAAGTCCTCTCGCTGTGCGCGCGGTTTCCAATTTACGAGACGTAACAAAGCTTGAAGCAGAAAAATGACGTGGGGAGCGCTATGAAACGATTGACCATTGCAGGGGCCGCGTTGGCCATGGTTGCAACACCGGCTCTTGGACAGGACAACGAACAAATTTGCGGCGCCTACGCCGCCATTGGCGAAGTGATGGCTGGTGAATTGCTGGACCGCACCATGCGCGAATTCATCGGAGTCGCCCAAGGGACCAACACTGAACTGCTCAATCAAATCACCAATACCATCGCCACGTCGGTGAATGGCGCTGAGCTGATGGCCCTGGGGCAATTGGATCCCGAAGACGCCGAATTGTTGGGCGAGGCGGCTGGTCAAACGGCGATCACATCCTTGATGGAGGGCCGTGCGAGCGATGCCGTCCAAGTGCGCGCCCTCATGAAGCAAAACTGCGTCTCCATTGGCGTGGATCAGGTGCTGGACAACCAACGCGCCGTGCGCGCCGCCATGGCCAGCAATATGAGCGAGTGACGACGCCAAGGGCCGCCATTCCATGACGCGGGCGATTGGCTCACCGCGAAACACAGCCACTTGAGGGTCGCGGCGCGGCGACATACAAGATGTTATGCGTTGTCCATTTTGCTCTAGTGAAGACACTCAAGTGAAGGACTCCCGGTCCGCCGAGGAGGGAGCCGCTATTCGCCGACGGCGTCAGTGCGCCAATTGCGGCCAGCGGTTTACAACATTTGAGCGCGTGCAGCTGCGTGAATTGACCGTGGTCAAACGCTCCGGCCGCCGAGCGCCGTTTGACCGAGACAAGCTTGCCCGCTCGGTGGATCTCGCCTTGCGCAAACGGGAAGTTTCACCAGAAAAGGTGGATGCGACGATTTCTCAAATCGTCCGCCGTTTGGAGGGCAGCGGCGATCCGGACATCACATCGGCGCAGATCGGTGCGTTGGTGATGGAGGCGCTGGCCCGGCTCGATCCGGTGGCCTATGTGCGTTATGCCAGCGTATACAAGGACTTTAAGGAGGTGGATGATTTCACCCGCTTTTTGACCTCCGAAAAACTGGGCGTGGGTGAGTGACACCGTCGGCGCGCCCGCACGTGACACTGAAAATCGCCACATCGCTCGATGGTCGCATCGCCACGGCCTCAGGCGAAAGCAAATGGATCACCGGCGAGCAAGCGCGCGAGCAGGTGCACCGCTTGCGCGCCGAGCATCACGTTGTGTTGGTGGGTTCGGGCACGGTGCTGGCCGATGATCCCCTGTTGACGGTGCGTTTGCCGGGATATGACGGGTCCCAGCCTCTTCGCGTGGTTGCGGATGGGCGGCTACGCACGCAATTGCGCCAACGGATGTATCGTTCGGCGACGGAAACCGCCCCTGTGTGTGTGTTGTCGAGATATGAAGGGAAACGCGAGGACGGTCGGCTTTATACCGGCGCTGCAAGAGCATTGGAGTATTTGGAGGCCGGACCCGGCATGATGGTGAGCCACTGCGAACCGGATAAGTCCGGTCTTGGCCTGGAGCCAGAAGTTATCGTGCGGCGCACTATTGATAACCTAGCGCTTCTAGAGCCGCCACGAGAGACGCTAATGGTCAAAATCCTCCTCGAAGGGGGCGGAACGTTGGCTGCGAGTTTTCTGCGCGACGATCTCATCGATCGCATTGAGTGGTTCCGCGCGCCAATTATTTTGGGCGCGGAGGGCAGACCGGCCTTGGGCGATCTGGGAATTGAGAAACTTGCCGCCGCGCCGCGCTTCCAACGTGTCGCCGTCAAGGAACTCGGCCAAGATCTGTGGGAAAGTTATGTGCGCCGCCCGGCTGCGCTCTAGAGCCACGCACAGATGACACACGGCGCAGCGCAGCCTATGTCAACGTCATGTTCACTGGGATTGTCACCGATGTTGGGCGGATCACACGGGTGGAGCAGGGCCGGGACGCCCGTGCATTCACCGTGCAAAGCGCTTATGACGCAACAAGCATCGCGATTGGGGCTTCCATTGCCCATGCGGGGGTATGCCTGACGGTGATTGAGAAGGGCGCAGACGAGGCGGGCGCGGGCGCCTGGCATAAGGTGGAAGTGTCCAACGAAACGCTGTCGAAAACCACGCTAGGCGATTGGCGCGAGGGCGATCTGATCAATCTCGAACAATCCTTGCGTATGGGCGATGAACTGGGCGGACATTTGGTCATGGGCCATGTGGACGGCGTTGGCCGGCTCACCGGTCGAGAGCAGGAGCAAGGTTCATTGCGGCTGATCGTCGAGGCTCCGCCGGAACTGGCTGCTGGCTTTGCCGGCAAGGGATCGGTGGCCATCGATGGCGTGTCTCTGACGGTGAATGAGGTGCGCGATGCGCCAAGCGGAATGGCGGAGTTTGGCGTGAATATTATTCCGCATACGGCTGAAGCCACGACGCTGGGCGCATTGCGGTTGGAGGACACAGTCAATCTGGAAATCGATGTGGTGGCGCGCTATGTCGCTCGCGCGCTGCAGTTGGGCAGTGTGGCGTCATGAACGCCAGCGCCGCTGATTTGACCGCCATACGACAGGCTTTGGATCTCATGATCGATCGACGCTCACCCGACGCCAAACCTGCCTGGTTCGCTGATATCATCGATGAATGGTCATGGATCATAGACGACAATGGCGCGCAGATCCATCAAGTCTATGGCGAATGGCTCATGGGCGAGGATGTGTTTCGCGCTGAAGTCCCGCTGCATGCGAGCGTCTATCCCGCCAATAATCGCGATGACCTCGTTGCGCTGATGCATGACTGCATGATCCGCCACCCAGATCTTGCTGATCTTTGCAATTCGTGGGTCGAGCGATGGGACAATGACAACGCCCAACGTGAACAGGCTCAAAAACACAAGCTGATACGGAGGATGTGGCGCAATGATCGATGACACGCCCATCGCCCCCGCTGAGGACATCATTGAGAC
>CAZWVH010000035.1:0-29489 GCA_964636945.1 uncultured Caulobacterales bacterium
AGCAGAGTGAGGCCGTCCACATGGCGGGCGGTGACGGGCTCGTCTTTGGCAAAGACCGCGGGCTCGCCATAACTCGTTGCGCCATTTCGATGATGAACAAAGACTTGGGTGCGCTGACAGTCAATCACCCAATACTCGCGAATACCATGTGCGGCATAGATTGACGCCTTGATCCCCAAATCTGTATCGAGTGACGTATCCGCCACCTCAATCACAAGCGAGACGTCAGGTCCGCTGAGATTTTCCAGGCTCACAGCTTTGGGGAACACATAGAAGTCAGGGCTTGGCGCGTTGTTGGGACGTAAATTCAAGGCCTTGTCGACCACAATGTGAAATGGCTCGGACAGCAAGCTTTCATACAGCCAACGGGTGATTGCCATATTCCAAAGAATATGAACCGGGCCGTCATTGGGCACGCGAAACACCTCCCCGTCCAGCAGCTCGATTTTGTGCTGATGGTCGAAAAAACCCTGACGGGTGAGGGCGATGACCTCATCCACCGTGAACCGATAGGGCTCGTGAGTCGTGCGCGCTGTTTGAATCATGTTCACAGTTTAGCACACTCCCACCTCGGCGACATTGATCACGACCCAATGTCCAAATCCGCCATGCGCAGGGTCAGGCCGTCCACATGGCGGGCGGTGACGGCTCGTCGGCGGAAAAAACCGTTGGCTCGGGATAGCTCCCGTCCGTTTGGCGCACATGGACAAACACCCGGCGCGTCGCACAATCGACGACCCAATACTCTTTGACGCCTCCGGCCGCATAGATGGGCGCTTTGACCATAAGATCAGTGTCAAGAGATGTGTCGGCGACCTCAATGGCGAGCGCCACGTCGGCCCCCGTCAAAGAGTCCAACGGGGTTCCGCGGGGATAAATGTAGAAATCGGGTGACGGCGCGTTATAGGGCGGCAGGCGCAGGGTTTCGTCGGGTACAACGCGATAACGCGATAAATCGAGCTTGGTCATTAGCCATTCATTATTGGCCGCCTTCCAATCGGTGTGACGAAAACCATCCTGCGGCATTTCAAAGATTCCCCCCTCAAGGAGCTCATGGTCCCGGTCGGTGGGGAGATAGCCATCGCGCGACAACCGATCGAAATCGGCGACGGTGAAGCGATGTGGCTCGTAAGTGTTCGAATACATCTCAGCCATGGGAAGAGCCTAGCACAAGACCATGGTAGTTTCACTCTATGTTCTCATCGCGTGACCAAAGAGTGGGCGGTTTAAGGGGCAAATTTGCTAGCCCACCGGCTCAGTCTCGGACGCCGCGCCCAATCTCGGCCCCAAGCCCTCCAGCATTTCGATCGCGGATTTGGCGATCACCGCGCCAGGGGGGAACACCGCAGCAGCGCCCATCTGGCGCAGCACCGGCACGTCGTCGGGCGGGATCACCCCGCCGGCGACGATCATCACGTCCGACTTGTTGAGATCGGCCAAGGCCGAGCGCAGGGCTGGAACCAAAGTCAAATGACCGGCGGCCAAGCTGGAGGCAGCGACCACATGGACGTTTTCCTCGGCGGCCAATTGGGCGGCTTCTTCGGGGGTTTGGAAGAGGGGGCCGAGCACCACGTCCCAGCCCATATCGGCGAAGGCCGAGCCAACCACCTTTTGGCCGCGGTCATGGCCGTCCTGGCCCATCTTGGCGATGAGGACTTTGGGCGGCTTGCCATGGCGTTTGGTGAATCGCTCCGCAGCCTGGCGGGCCTTGACGACGAACAGGTCTTCCCCCGCTTCGCGCGCGTAAACCCCTTTGAGCATGGCGGGCTTGGCTTCGTGCCGGCCCCAGGCAGCCTCGAGAGCGTCTGACATCTCCCCAACGCTGGCGCGCGCACGGGCGGCCTCGATGGTCAAGGCAAGCAGATTGCCATCGCCGGTTTCGGCGGCGTTGGTCAGTGCAGCCAGGGCGGCCTCGACCCGTTTGGGATCACGCTCGGCGCGCAGTTTTTCAAGCCGCGCAATTTGGGCCTTGCGCACTTCCATATTGTCGACTTTGAGCACGGGCACGGTGTCCTCGGACTCCGTCTGGAAGGCATTGACACCAATAATCGGGCGCTGGCCGGTGTCGATGCGCGCTTGGGCTTCGGCGGCGGCGGTGGCGATGCGGGTTTGGGGCAAGCCTTGTTCGATGGCTTTGACCATGCCGCCCAATTGATCAACTTCTTCGATGTGCTTCAGCGCGCGCGCGGCCAGCTGTTGGGTGAGCGTCTCGACGTAATAACTGCCGCCCCAGGGATCGATGGCGTCGCACATATGCGCTTCGGTTTGCAGGAGGATCTGCGTGTTGCGGGCGATGCGCGCGGCGAAGTCCGCGGCGAGCGCGAGCGCCTCGTCGAGCGAATTGGTGTGCAGGCTTTGCGTGCCGCCATCGACGGCCGCGATCGCCTCAAAACAGGTGCGCGCCACGTTGTTGTAGGGATCTTGAGCCGCCAGCGACCAGCCGGAGGTCTGGCAGTGGGTGCGCAGCATGATGGATTTGTCGGAATTTGGCGCAAATCGTTCGGTGACCAGCTTGGCCCAAAGCAGGCGCGCGGCGCGCAGCTTGGCGACCTCCATGAACACATTCATGCCGATGCCGAAAAAGAACGACAGGCGCGGGGCGAATGTGTCCACGTTGAGGCCCGCCTCTTGACCGGCGCGAATGTAATCCAGGCCGTCGGCGAGAGTGTAGGCCAGCTCCAGGTCGGCGGTCGCTCCGGCTTCTTGCATGTGGTAGCCGGAAATGGAGATGGAGTTGAACCGCGGCATATGCTCGGCGGTGTAAGCAAAAATATCGGAAATGATCCGCATTGAATGCGCGGGCGGGTAAATATAGGTGTTGCGCACCATGAATTCTTTGAGAATATCGTTTTGAATTGTGCCCGTGAGGTGTTTCTGTTCCACGCCCTGTTCTTCAGCGGCCACAATATAGAGCGCCATTACCGGCAGGACCGCGCCGTTCATGGTCATGGACACTGACATCTGATCGAGCGGGATTTGATCGAACAGAATCTGCGCATCCAGAATGGAATCGATGGCCACGCCCGCCATGCCCACATCGCCGGCCACGCGGGGATGGTCGGAGTCATAGCCGCGGTGCGTGGCCAAATCGAAGGCGACCGACAGTCCTTTTTGCCCCGCCGCCAGATTGCGCCGGTAGAATGCGTTGGAGGCCTCTGCGGTGGAAAAGCCCGCATATTGCCGGATGGTCCAGGGCCGCTCCACAAACATTGTGGGGTACGGTCCGCGGATAAATGGCGCAAAGCCTGGCAGAGTGACAGCAAGGGTCGGTTCTGGGACGTCGCTGGCGCTGTATGTGCGCTTGATCTCAACGCCCTCCGGCGTGCGCCACGGTTGGGTCATCTGAGGTGCGCGCTCGGATGCGACGAGGTTTTCAGTCGCGGCGTCATAGCTGAGGTTTGAAAAGTCTGGACCGTTCGTCATTTCGCCACCTCCGGCGTGGGAATGTCCTTGGCTTGATACCGATTGACGCCCACCACCACGTCGTCGCCCGCCTGCATGCGCGCCTCTCGAGCCTCGCGGACGGCCGCGATCTCATCCGATAGCTGACCGGACAACGCATAGGCCAGCGCGCCGCCGCCAGTCTCAATGGCTTGGAATTTCTCCCATGCCGCACGCGCTAGCCGATCGGTGAGCGCTTCGTGGGTGAAGGAGCCAGCGGCTGGATCATCCACCGCGCCCAAATGCGATTCCATCAGCGCGATCAGGTGTTGGTTGCGCGCGATCCGCCGGCCGGTTTCGGTCGCTTTGCCAAGCGGTTGGGTAAAGGGCAGGGCGACGATGGCGTCAGCGCCGCCTACCCCCGCGCCGAGAACGGCGCATGCGGTGCGGATCTGGTTTGTCCATGCATCGTCGGCTTGAAGCATCCGTCCCGACGTCCAGGCTTCGATCGTTGCGATCTGAGCGTCTGCTTCACCACCAAAGGCTGCCGCGATACGGGCGAAAACCCTCCGCGCCGCCCTGAGTTTGGCGATGGTCAGGTGCACATCAGGCGTCGCCGCCAGCGCCAGCTGGATCCGCGGGGCGACCACATTGGCGCTATGGTCATGTTCGTGCGCCAAACGACAATAGGCGGCGACGCAGGCGGCGGTCCACGCCAGCTCCAACACCTCATCTGCGCCAAGCTCATGGGCGAAACAGCCATCGGCGACAAACACATGAACATTGGGGCGCGTGTTCTGCGCCTGTTCAAGGAAATAGAGCGACTGGGCGCAATCATGATCGATATGAGCGCCGCTGGCGTTGGCGCCCAAGACGAGGGCGGCGTCAAACGGCGCCAAATTGAGCGCGCCGCGCACCGCGCCCGGGGCCAGACCACGCGCATCCCAAACGCTGAACATGACCTCAGCGCCCATAAAGGCGGCCTGGCGCGAGGCGTCGCGTTCCTTCCAATAGGTCAGCGACACTGGCGCGATATCGAGAAAGACATTGCTGAGTGTGGTTTCCAGATCAGCGCTGTCTTTGAGCGCCAATCCGGCCTCGCTGTCAGGATCAATCACCAGAGCAAGCGAGGTGGCTGCGCCCTTGAGTTCGTCCAGCGCCAAGGCGTTGGCGTCCTTGGGATCGCTTAGGTCCACAAGAGCGCGCACATCCCAGGCCAACTCACCAGCATTGGCGGGATGACGACGGCTGATCACTCCATCAGCATCCGCTCGATCATGAGCAGTGAACAATGGCCCCCGAGCCAGTCCGCCTTCGGTCCGACGGACGAGGTGAGCAAGCCCTTCGGCTTTTTCGCCCACGGACCTTTCCATCCAATCGTCTTGCGTGAACGTGGGAAACTCTTGGACGTCCAAGTGGACATTTGAGTGTTTTGTGTCGGGCATTGGTCGGCCTTTGCCTCATTGTTGTCTAGTTGTCAGTTGTGCGGCGGCATGGTGTGTCGGTCAACCATTCGACATTGAGAATGGGGCGATTACGGCGCGTCTGCAGCGTTAGCCGGCAGAGCCCAAATTCCCGATCCGCCAAGTAATCCAGACGCGTTCTCCACACTGCCTTCGGCAGGTTTGAGGCCGCGGGCCGCTGGCGAAGCCCCGGCAAATAAGGCCTCGGCAATATCAGCGAGGACATCAGGGCGAAACAGCGTGGCGCCGGCGCCTTCGTTCGGGGGCGCAATGATCACGTGGACGCCTTGGTCCGGATTGGGTCCGAATGACGTCAAGCCCACGGGAGCCGGATCGTTGGACCATTCGGCCACCAGATTGAGCGTGGGATCAGCCGGCGCAACATAGATACTGGTTAGGTCGGCCGCCGTGCGCCCCTGCGCCAATTGCGAGCGCAAGCGATCTTCGGTGGTGTCGGGGACCGTCAGGATGATATGGGCAATGGGTGGCGGCATTGGCGGATTGGCGGTCTCCGCGTCGGATTGCGTAGAACCAAGGGTTTCCAGGCCGCCCAGGGCAACTCTGGCGCCCAGCCCATCGGCAATAACCCAGATGGGGCCAAATCCGCTTGAGCTGAGATAGTCAATAAACTCCGCAAACACTTTGCCTGAGCGATCGGCGAGCAAAGTGTCGCGCTGATAAGCCACCGGAGATCGTTCGCGCAAGCTGGGCCAGGAGAAAACAGCTGCCTCACCGTCCAAATTCAGTTTGTAGGCCAGTTGAGCGGTGAGCTCAGCGCTGCTGGCCACGTTGTGTCCGTGAGAGGGGACAAGCACCAAGAGGGGACCGCGCGGGTGTGGGGTTGGCCCTGTTGTTGTCGTGTTCGTGTTCGCGTTACGCTCAATCAGCCGCACGATCGGCGCTTCCGGCGGATCGTTCGGTCGCCATCTCGCCTCAGCAAGAATCAAGCGTCCGCCAAGGTCGACGCCAAACTGGGGGCCAGCCTGATTAACGGTCACAGAGCGATCGGATCCGATTAAGATGGAGCGCCGCAGGGCTGCGCGCTCGAGTGTCGCTGGGCTGTCACCATCAGCGGAACCGTCGGATGCGCGAAAGCTCATACTGTCGACGGGCCGCTGGTAGACAGCCGGCGTGAGGCCGTTGGTCGATTTGCGCACATCTGAACGCATGGTGGCGATCGCTGATCGCGCGTCCCGGTTAGATTGCACCATTTTGGCCATTGCCGCTGCGAACGGCGACACCACGTCCTTGCGCCGCATCGCTGCGCGATCAGACGGCCCCGATAGGATTAAAGTGCCATTTTCGGGAGGTTCGATTGGGCCAATTCCCGCCGCCAGTCGGAGGCCTCGCGCCGCCTCATTGAGGGTGATGGCGTCAATGGCCACCAAACTTGCCCCCGCCGATGCGCCCACTTTAGCGGTGACGGCGTCGGCGCTCACTGTGCTGGCGGTGAGCTCCAGTTCAGACTCAAATTTTGCATCCACCCCAAACAAATAGGCCCGACCGTCCACTTGGGCCCCATGACCAATGAAGTAGTAAACGCCCAAAGCCTCGCCCCGCATGGCGTCCAAATTTTCCGTGAGCCAAAAGCCGGCTTGACGAATGTCGCCGGCCGTAGCGTTGGGATAAACGCGCACTTCATATCCCGCTTGGCGAAATGCTTGAGTCAGCGCCACGGCGTCTTCGCTGGCGCCTTTCAAGGAAGACAGGCCGTCGCCATAGTCTTCGGCATAAACAATGACAGCAAAGCGGTCTTCGGCATGGGCGCTGACAGAACAAACAAGCATCAGCACGAGGACGCCCAATTTGCGCGCGACGCGACAACATCGATCAGCCAAGTAGAGCTTCAGCATTGCTGTCTCGTCTTAACGCGTCTTTATGACGCCGCAGTAGATCGCCAACACTGAATTATCGGCCATGCCGCTCAACTTTGTCGATCAAAAATGCACTTACGTGCGCATTGCCGTCATTGATCGCTGAGTTTGTTAAGAAGGATGACCGGCGCGACGCCAATGGCAACCAGGGCCAAAGCGGCAACCGAAGCCTCGGATAATCTCTCGTCGCTGGCGAGACGGTGAACCGCCGTCGCCAGCGTATCGAAGTTAAACGGGCGCAAGACGAGTGTCGCCGGTAATTCGCGCATGGCGTCCACAAACACGAGCATGAGGGCGACCAATACTGGTCGGCGCAAGAGCGGGACGTGGATTGCCGTCACGACTTTCCACGGTGATGCGCCCAAACTGCGCGCCGCGGAGTCGAAGGAGACGGGGATGTTTGCATGGCCACTGGAGATCGCGGAATAGGATACGCTGAGGAAACGCACGACGTAGGCGTAAATCAACATGGCAGCGGTGCCGGTGAAAATCAGGCCCGTGGACCAGCCAAATTGGTCTCGGAAGAACATTGCCAAACTGCGATCGACGCTTGAAACAGCCGCATGTAGCCCAACGGCCAAAACCATCCCGGGAACGGCATAACCTAAGGTGGCCACCGAGGATATCTGGCTGGTGACCGAACGCGGCGCGGCGCGCTGCGCATAAGCGATGAGTAAGGCGATGAATGTGGCGATCACGGCAGCGAGGACGGATACGGAGAGGCTGTTGCCCGCCAGCTTGACGAACTGGTCATTGAACACTGCGCTGCTTGCGTTGAATGCATTGATGATAAGCAAGACCACCGGACCGGCAAAGCCCAACAGCACGGGTAAGCCGCACGCCAGAATGGCGACCGCCGCTTGCCAGGGCCGGAGCACGGCGCGCGGCGCGGCGATGGCGTGACCGATGGCGCTGCCCAACTCTCCCTTGCGGGATGCTCGTTCCACGATAAGTAGGACAAACACCACAATCAGCGCCAATGCAGCCAGCTTCATGGCCGCGTCCCGCTCGCCTAAGCCATACCATGTGCGAAAAATTCCGATGGAAAAGGTGGGGACGCCGAAGTGCTCTGCAACGCCAAACTCGGCCAGAGTTTCCATTAAAACCAGGGCTAGTCCGCCAGCTATGGCCGGTCGCGCAGCTGGAAGCGCTACGCGAAGGAACGCGGTCCACGGTCCGGCATTCAAGGATCGCGCAGCGCTGAGCAACAATCCTGACCGCGCGGCGAATGCCGCCCGGGTGATGAGATACACATAGGGATAAAGCGCGATGCTGAGCACAAATCCAGCGCCGGGCAGGCTGCGAATATTGGGAACCCATAATGCATTTGGGGCCAATCCGGTCCAAGCGCGCAGTGTGGATTGCACCGGTCCTGCAACATCCAAAAAATCGGCGTAGGCATATCCCAATATGTAAGCCGGCGACGCCAAGGGCAGCACCAACAACCAGCCGAAAATCGCCCGACCCGGGAATTCAGTGCTTGCAATCAGCCAGGCGGTCGCCACACCGATCACCGATGTCCCAACGCCGACAATTGCAAGTAATATCAGTGTATTCCAAATATATTGCGTAAGGACCGTCTCGCGCAAATGCACCCATGCTGCGTCTGCGGGGGCCAGAATGCTGAACGCCGTGACAAATATTGGAAGGGCGCACATCAGTGCAATGGCGGCGACGCAAAAGGCGCCCAAACGTGACAATACTGATCGAGCGAACATGTGACGAAACTGATCTTCAGGCCCAAAGGAGCTAGCCCTTTGCGGCAATCCTAGCTTAGAATAGTTCTCATTCGCAGCTGTCAAGAGGAGCTGACTTTGGCCCCGAACCTTGCCGCACAGGGACTGTCCTATCATGGCATTGGCCATAAATATAAGGGAGCAAGGGCCCTCGATGATGTGAATTTTACAGCGCCCGCCGGCGCTGTGACATGCATCATTGGCGCATCGGGTGCGGGAAAGAGCACGCTGCTGCGGCTGACCGCCGGCCTTGAACGGGTCCAAAGCGGTCAGATCCGCTTGAATGGCGAGGTCCTGGCCTCAGCCAAACACGATCCGCCGCCTGAACGACGCCCAATTGGCCTGGTGTTCCAAGATCTCGCGTTGTTCCCGCATATGAGCGTCGCCGACAATGTGGGCTTTGGGCTGTCCAAACTCAGCGCGAGCGAACGGCGAACAGTTGTGCACCAATATCTCGACGATGTGGGCCTCGGCGGCATGGGTGATCGCATGCCCCATACCTTGTCGGGCGGGGAACAACAACGCGCGGCGTTGGCGCGGGCGCTCGCCCCCAAGCCACGCGTTGTGCTCATGGATGAACCCTATGCCAGCGTCGACCCGAGCTTGCGCCGATCATTGCGCGAGGACGCTCGGTTAAGTCTTAAGGCCAGCGGAGCGGTGGTGATCTTGGTCACTCATGATCCCGCCGAAGCCATGGAGCTTGGCGACCGCATTGTGGTGCTCAGCCGCGGCAAAGTGGTTCAAATGGGCGCGCCAAACGAACTCTATGACAAACCGCAAAGTCCCGAAGTGTGCGCCGCGCTTGGCGACGCCCAATTGGTGCGCGCCCGGGTGTGTGGATCAATCTTGGAAACAGAGCTTGGACCCGTTGAACTCCTGGCCCCGCCCAGGGCTGCGCTCCAGGGGCGCTCAGTGATTTCCGCGCTTCGCGAGAGTGCGTTGAGGATTAATCCGTCGGTCAATGGTGAGGGCGGGTTCGTTGTCCGCGATGTGCGCTTTGCCTCCGGGCGTTGGCTCGCATTGGCTTCACGCGACAATGGCGCGCCCAGCCATCGGCTTTTGCGCGTGGCGTTGGAGCCCGGCCAATCGGTGAATGTGGGCGATCGGGTGGGGGTGAAGCAGGCCCGACCTGGCGCTTATGTGTTTGCCCCCAACGCCCCGGTGGAAATGTCGCACGATTGAGTCTGGACACCAGGGGGTATGTAGCGTTAGTTGCGAATGATTATCAACTGCAGTGGAGTGCATCGCCATGATCGCTTTTGTTCGACGGACGAGTCTCGCGCTGATCGCGGCGATTGCTGGCGCGTCAATGGCCCAAGCCCAAGGCGAGGTGAATGTCTATTCCGCCCGGCACTATGAATCCGATCGGAAGCTCTACGACCTGTTTACTGAGCAGACGGGCATCGAGGTCAATCTGATTGAGGCCGATAGCGAAGCCCTGATTGCGCGGCTCAACAACGAAGGCGAGTTTTCACCTGGGGATGTCATGCTCACCGTGGACGCCGGCCGATTGTGGCGCGCCCAATCGGAGGGATTGTTTCAGCCGGTCGAGTCTGAGGTCCTTAACGCGCGCATCCCTGAGCACCTGCGCCATCCCGAAGGGCTGTGGTTTGGCGTGACCAAACGCGCGCGCATCATCATCTACAACAAAGAGTCGGGCAAACCCGATTGGCTGAACGACTATGCTGACTTGGCCGATCCGCGCCTTGAAGGCCAAGTGTGCATGCGTCCGTCCTCAAATATCTACAATATTTCCTTGGTTGCTGCATTGATTGACCATATTGGCGCTGAGGGTGCGGAGACTTGGACGCGTGGCGTGGTGAATAACTTTGCCCGTCCGCCCCAAGGCAATGACACCACACAAATCGAGGCGGTATCGCTCGGTCAATGCGGCTACTCGCTGGTCAACACATATTACCTCGCCAGAATGCGCAATTCCGACGATCCCAGCGTCAAGGCGACCGGCGAGTCGATTGGCGTGTTGTTTCCCAACCAAGACGGTCGCGGGACCCATGTGAACATCAGTGGAGCAGCCGTTCTGAAATACGCGCCCAATAGGGACAATGCGGTGAAATTTATCGAATTTCTGACCAGCGGGGATGCGCAGGGGCTCTTGCTGGACCGGTTCAATGAATACCCGGTGGCGATGGATTCAACGCCGGCGCCCTGGGTTGCAGCCCTTGGTGAATTCAAGGAAGACACCGTCAACGCCAGCGTGTTGGGCGAAAACCAAGCTGAAGCCGTCCGCATTTTCGATCGCGCAGGCTGGCGCTAAACGCGCAATCACTCCGTCCAAAGTCGCAATAAAGCATTGCGCGATTTCAGGAGGCGCAGTCGCACCTCGGGGTCGGTCACACCATGAAGACCGATCTCGAGGTCGAACAGAATCTCGCGGTGCTCGGCGCGCCGCACGGAGCTTTGGATCCAACCAATACAGGCCAAGCGTTCACCACGCGTCACTGGCCGCACCTCGTGGATTGATCCTGCGGGATAAATGAAGGCATGACCGGCGGGCAGCTTGACCGGCTCAATGCCGTCACTGCGTTGGATCAACAATTCCCCGCCATCATAGCTATCAGGTTTCGACAAGAAAACGGTGAAGGCGAGGTCAACGCGCCGGCCGGCAATCATCGGATCATCCACGTGCGCGCCATAACTCATGCCCACGCCGTAGCGGTTGATGGTGGTGCGCACGAAATGATTGGGTCGAGCGGCGGCGGTGAACATGTGATGCGCGCGCAGTCGGTCTTCGATCAGCGCCGTTGCGCCCTTAACGGCTGTTGCGGACGGATCGCCTTGCATGTTGGCCTTAACCGCCTTGGCGGCTCCGGCCGCTGTGGCGGCGCCGCTCACGAATAGGGTGTCATCGGCCAAAATTTCACCAACGGAGTTGAGAGTGGGGACGTCCAGAATGTCGGCGAGAATGATTTGCATGATGAGACTTGCGAATGAGAATGCGTCGCAGATAGTGTGCGGCCAAACAGCAGTTTAGGGCAAGCAGGGTCGGAGCCGGAGGGCAAAAATGCGAAAGGTATGGACCGTATGGAGTCCGATTGGCGTGGTGGCCACCAGCGTATTGGCGCTGTCTGCGTGTTCGGTGGAAAGCCAATCCGAGCCCGCTGCCCAAGACAATTCAGAAACTGGTGACGCCGTCACACCCAATCCGGCTATCACGCCTGCGCCCGCCACAATGGCCCATGGCGAGGGAGAAGGGGAAGGCGAGGGCGAAGGCTCCACGTCCGACATCGATTTGGCGACCAATGATCGCGCATATTTGACTCAGCTCGCATTGATGCGCGGCCACTTGCTGGTCGGCGTCGAACTGTACCGCCAAGGCGACAGCGAGGCGGCAATCACCCACATGAAGCACCCTGAAAGCGAGCTTTATGCCCAGATCGCGCCGGCATTCGGCGCACGCGGCGTTGATGGCTTTGCCGACGAGCTGAGCGCTTTGGCCAATGCGGTGGAATCCGGCGCCGAACAAAGTGAGGTTGAGGCGGCCTATACTGCGCTCATAGACGCCATTGGCGACTGCGAGCGTGCAGTGAAGGCTGAAGCGTCCACCGCGGGGGCAAGACTGCTCTTGGCGGCCGATACTGTGCGCGTGGCCGCGGACGAATACGCCATTGGCGTTGTGGATGGCAAACTCGCGAACGCCCATGAGTATCAAGACGCCTACGGGTTCGTTCAGACTGCGCGCACGATCTTGAACGCGGCGGACACCACCGGTCCAACTGAGCAGGTTGCATTGGAGCAAGCAGCCCAAACGCTATCGGATCTATCCGATATGTGGCCAGCCATCACCCCGCCAGATGATCTTCCGTTTGATTCCGCACGGATCTATGGCGCAGCGGCGCGTGTTGAAATTCTCGGACTTGGAATTCAATAGCCGCCTAGAGATTATCGTAGGACCGCTTCGGATTGGGAAGTTATACTGTGGCTGACCATTTGACATAAACGCCGTTTGCTCAATTCGGCGCAGTCTGGTTCACTGTGTCCGAAACAAAGCGCGGGTCACAACGCGCCACAACCACATGGACAAGGGAGATGCTCATGGCTGTGATGGACCATGCCGAGCCAGATGTGCGCGGCCAAGTGAGTGAAACTGAGTGGGCGCTGCGCCAGGAACTTGCCGCCGCCTACCGCATGTTCGCCCATATGGGCTGGGATGATTTAATCTTTACCCATTTGTCGGTGCGCATCCCCGGGCCCGAACACCATTTCTTGCTCAACCCCTATAATCTCTGTTTTGACGAGATCACCGCATCGAGCCTGATCAAGGTGGACACTATGGGGGAAAAGGTCACTGAGACCCCACATGTGACCAATCCAGCGGGATTCGTGATCCACTCCGCGCTTCATATGGCCCGTGAGGACGCACAGTGCGTGATGCATTTGCATACCATTGCCGGCCAAGCGGTATCCGCCCAAGATCATGGCCTTTTGCCCACCTGCCAGACCGCCATGATCTCCATGTCGGGCGGTGTGGCCTACCACGACTATGAGGGCATCGCCACGGATGAGGACGAGCGCGAACGTTTGGTCGCCGACATGGGCGATAAGAACGTGATGATCTTGCGCAATCACGGTATTCTTACTGTGGGCAAAACCATCGCAGATGCTTTCAATCGCATGTATTTCCTCGAACGCGGCTGTCAGGTGCAAATTGCTGCGCTTGCTGGCGGAGGAAAGCTCTATCGACACGCGTCAGCGGCCGAACAGAAAACCCACCAACAGGCCGGGGCCGGCTTGGAATTGGTGGGACAATTGCTGTCTTGGCCCGCAGTGCGGCGCAAGATGGAGCGTCTGTATCCAGATCATCTCAACTAAGGGCGTGGCATGAGCACATTTGATTTGACGGGCAAGGTGGCCTTGGTCGCCGGGGCCAGTCGCGGCATTGGCGAAGCGATCGCCAAGCTTTACGCCAAGCACGGCGCACGGGTTATCTGTTCCAGCCGCAAGGTGGAAGACTGCCAGCGCGTAGCGGACGAAATCATATCTGGAGGGGGACAAGCCCGCGCGACCACACTGCATTTGGGGGAACTGGCCGACCATGATGACGTGCTGAGCGGCATCCGCGCACAAGAGGGCCGCCTCGACATTCTGGTCAATAATGGCGCCACCAGTCCTTTCTTTGGCGCGGCGGGAGAAACCCCCGAAGACGCCTGGGACAAGACCATCCAAGTGAACGTGAAGGGCCCCTGGTTCCTGACGTCGAAAGCGCTTCCGGTCATGATTGAAGGCGGTGGCGGCTCGGTGGTGAATATCGCCTCGGTCAATGGCATTAAGCCTGGCTATTGGCAGGGCGTGTATTCCATGACCAAATCCGCCGTGATCGGCATGACGCAGGTATTTGCTCAGGAATATGGCGTCAAGGGCGTTCGGGTGAACGCAGTTTGCCCCGGTTTGACCGACACCAAGCTCGCCTCGGCGCTATTGTCGGATAAAGACCAGCTACAAGACATGATGAACCGGAACTTTTCCATTCCCCGGGTTGCACAGCCGGAAGAAATGGCGGCCGCGGCCCTGTATTTGGCCTCCGATGAAGCCTCATACGTCACGGGCCAAACCTTGGTTGTCGACGGCGGTTATATGGCGCGCGGCGCGTTATAGTTAAGTCGCTTTCGTTCTCGAGTTTCGATTTAGGGGTGAGGTCTATGCGCGCTTTACGGTGTCACCAGTTCGGACCAATCGACGATTTGACCGTTGAGGAGTTGCCCGATCCAGAACCGGCGCCTGGTCATGTTCTGGTTGATGTCCACGCGGCGGGCTTAAACTTTCCCGACGCGTTATGCGTCCAAGGCCTTTATCAATTTAAACCCGAAGCGCCGTTCACCCCAGGCCAGGAGGGGGCGGGCACGGTTCGGGCCGTGGGCGAGGGTGTGAGCCATCCCAAAGTCGGTGACAAGGTGGCCTTTGTAGGTCTCACCGGCTCAATTGCTGACATCGCCCACATTCCCGCAAACACCGCCATGCCGCTTCCCGCCGACGCCGATTTGGACATCGCGGCTGCATTCACCATGGCCTATGGCACGTCTCACTATGCGCTGACCCGACGGGCGCGATTGCGAGACGGCGAAACTTTGTTGGTGCTGGGCGCAGCCGGTGGAGTGGGTCTGGCGGCGGTGGAAATTGGCAAGGCTCTGGGCGCGCGTGTGATTGCGGCCGGGTCAACCCAAGATAAGGTGGAGACCGCCAAGGCCCATGGCGCCGACGAAGGCTTGGTTTATCCCACCGGTGAATTGGATCGTGACCAGCAGAAGACCTTGTCCCAAAACATCAAGGCGCTCGCCCCTGACGGCGTCGATGTGGTCTACGATCCTGTGGGTGGGGCCTACGCGGAACCGGCTCTGCGCGCCATGGCCTGGGATGGACGATATTTGGTGGTTGGGTTCGCGTCGGGAACCATTCCCAGCATACCACTCAATCTCACCTTGCTTAAGGGATGTCAGATCATGGGCGTGTTTTGGGGCGCCTGGGTGATGAGTAACCCCAAGGAGTACGCCGCCGACATGGTGACGCTGCAGGGCATGCTCAAAAGTGGCGCACTGCATCCGCGCATTTCCGAACGTATCCCGCTTAACCGGGCGGCGGAAGGATTGCGCGCGCTGTCTGAACGCAAGGCCATCGGGAAACTAATCGTCACCATGTCGTAGCGGAAACAGCGACCAACTGAAACACAGCAGGGAGAACCACAATGCCTAATCTTGAGAGCCGAGAGGTGGTGTTTGCCGCCCGCCCGGTGGGCATGCCCAATGCCGAGACGTTTTCCGCGCGCACTGTGACCGCTCCCGAGCCCGGTCCCGGCGAGATCCAAGTGCGCAATACGTGGATGTCAGTTGATCCGTATATGCGTGGACGCATGAATGATGTGAAAAGCTATGTGCCCCCATTTCAAGTGGGCGAGCCCCTGGAAGGCGGTGCTGTTGGCGAGGTGGTCGCCTCCAACGCTGAAGGTTTTGCACCGGGCGATTTGGTCCAGTCCATGTATGGCTGGCGAGAGGCCTGGACCGCCAATCCGCGGCCCGACAACCCTGCATACGCCGTGCGCAGACTGGACCTGCATGGTCTTCCGCCCCAAGCGTTCCTCGGCGTGGCCGGGGTGACGGGGCTCACGGCTTGGGCCGGATTGTTCCGTGTGGCCGAGCTGAAAGAGGGTGAGACTGTATTCGTTTCCGGCGCTGCTGGCGCTGTGGGCTCGGTGGCGTGCCAGATGGCCAAAGCCAAAGGGTGCCGGGTCATTGGATCCGCCGGTGGTCAGAAGAAAGTCGACTATCTCAAATCCATCGGCTGTGATGAGGCGATTGACTACAAGACCTGCGCTGATGCGCGCGAGCTGACAAAGGCTCTAGCCGCCGCCGCACCAAAAGGAATCAACGTTTATTTTGAGAATGTCGGGGGGGATCACCTCACCGCGGCAATGAATTGCATGGCCGAATATGGCCGTATGGCGATTTGCGGCATGATCTCTCAGTACAATGCCGATCGGCCCGAGCCAGGTCCGCCCAATATGCCGATCATCATCGCACGCAGACTGCGCCTGCAGGGCTTTATCGTGTTTGATTACGCCAAAGACACCCCAGCGTTCATCTCTGACATCTCCGGTTGGATCCAGTCAGGTCAACTGACGTGGGAGGAAACGGTGTATGAGGGGATCGATCGAGCGCCCGAGGCGTTCTTGGGATTGTTCTCCGGGGCGAACCTCGGAAAAATGCTGGTCAAGCTCGCGTAATTTGCTGCGAATCAGCGTGTAAGGGCGGGCCTGTCCGACGAATTTTCACGTCGCTAAGGGAGAGTGTCCATGCCCGCGCACGTCATCGCGCTTGTGAACATGAAAGGCGGGGTCGGCAAGACCACGCTGAGCGTTGCTTTGGCTGAAGGCCTGTCTGTGATGGCCAAGAAGCGCGTGCTGATGATGGACGTGGACGCCCAGGCGTCGGGCTCACTCGCCATTGCGGGCAAGAAGGGTTTTAAAGAGGTCATCAAGCGCAAACGCCACACCTATCAGCTGTTCCATGGTTTGCTTGATCAGTTGGGGCACAAGACGCCGGTTCCACTGTCGAATGATCCACTGGAAATCGGTGAGCTGCCCACCGGCCCCCAAGTCCAGATCAGAACCGCCAATGCGCGCGAGGTGGTGCACCAAAAGGCCAGCCTGCTTCGGCCCGCGCCTAAGCTCGATCTGATCGGTTCCATCCCGGAACTGCAATTGCTCGAACGCCAGATCATTTATCGTCTCGGCCAGGTCACCCAAGAACAGCGCCAGGCGGAAGATGTCATCGCGGCGTATTTCTATGGCCGCATCGCCGAATTATCCGACGCATACGATTACATTGTGATCGACTGCCCGCCGGGGATTTCCGCCTTCACCGAAGCGGCGGTGCGCTCAGCCGACACCATTTTGATGCCCGTGGTGCCCGAATATCTCTCGGTGCTCGGCGTGGAGAGTTTTGCGCTGCGCATGTTGCGACGGTTCAAAAACCAAAAGGCGTGGCGCGGCGCGGCCTGGACGGTCATCAATCGGTTCAACACCGCTAGCGACACCCATCAACGCAGCATTTCGGACATCAACAAAATGGTGCGCCAGTTCGATGATGTGCTGCAGATGTTCCCGCAGCACATCGAAGATTCCCCCGATGTGCTGGCGGCCTCCGGCATTGGCGATGATGAGAGCCGGCCAGACCCCTCTATCCGGGTCAAGTATGGCCGTGCTATTCCCACCATTGAAGACTTCGTCAAGAATGTGTTGGAAATGACTGAGAAACAGCGTGCCGCCGCCTAAGGACGAACCTGAATTCATCGCCCAGCTTGAGGCTGTATTCGGCGTTGTGGTCGATAAGGCCAAGCGTGACCGTGCGTTTGCCAAGCAACTCGCCGGAGCGGTGGGCAGTCCGGCCAAATTCGCTGAAACGGCTAAGGACACCACCAATTGGGAGTGGGAAGCCCCCGATGTGGACGTCGAAGCGCTGATGAAAGAGCAGGGCGCTTCAGCTGTGCGCGATGGATTGCGCGACTACACCCGCCGGGAGATTTACGCGCTGGTACGGGTGAAAAACCTCAATCCCGCGCGCACGTCATCGTTAAACAAAACCCAACTCATCGACCATGTGGTCCGCACCCTGGAACGCGAGGCCGAGCCCTATAAGAGCGTGTTTGATTATTAGGCGAGAGGGCCCAACGCCGATCACGCCGGGCCCCAAAAAACGCGTTAGCCCGTGGGTAAAATCACCCTGTCAATGACATGGATGACGCCATTGTCGGTGCGGATGTCGGCTTGAACAACATGGGCGTTACCCACTCGCACGCCATCAGTGGCGTCCACGAGAACAGTCTGCCCGCCCAAGGTTTCCAACGGAATGATCCGGCCGGAAAGGTCATCGGACGTGATGGCCCCTTCAGCCACATGCAAGGTCAGGATATTGCGCAATTCGTGGCGGTTTTCCGGTTTAAGCAGACGTTCCACTTCGCCATCAGGCAGACGCGCAAAAGCGCTGTCTAATGGGGCAAATACGGTCAGGGGACCGTCTGAGCGCAGGGCGTCGGTGAGGTGGGCGGCGCCAACCGCGGCCAGCAATATATCGAACTGGCCGGCTTGCTGTGCTGTTTGGACAATGTCTCCAGTGGTGCGTTCGTGCTCATGCGGATGAGCGGCGGCCGTTGCGGCCAGGCTCATCGGCGCGAGCGCCACAGTGGCGGCCAATACTCTGAGTGAAACAATACGCATGGTCGTGCTCCTTAGCGTGGGGAGCCGTCCGCGCCGATCGCACGCGTGCGGCGAAATGTGTCGCAAGGCCTGTGACAGTGCGGGTTACGGCATGCTGATCCAGCCGGATTGGCGTCTTACCAAGCTGTAACTCAATACCCATTTGCCGGAGAGAATTTGGTCACATCCGGACCATCCTTGTGCGGCGGGTTCCGCTTTGCTTGCGCCGGAGTTCGCGGCGGCTTAATCATGACTGGCAAACTCATCGCGGGGAGGGCGAGATGAGCATATCAGATAGCGATGATGCAGGGGCCGTTGATCCTAATGTGCGTCTTGACGCCTTGTACGGCACCTATGTGGGTGCGCTGACGGCTGCGGAATCACGGCGAACACAGATTTCCTCGTTTTACCTGACACTCCTGGCCGCGGGCCTGGCGCTCGCAGGGTCCGAGTTCAAGGTGGACATGTTGTATTTCAGTATTGGCGGCGCGTTCGTCGGTGTTTTGTGGCTTGCGACGATCATGTTCTTCCGCGCCTTGGCGCAAGCTAAGTTTGATGTCGTCGAGCAGTTCGAGAGCCGGTTTCCCATCGCACCGTTCCGCGAAGAATGGCATGCGTTCAATGGCAAGTACAATCGGGGCCGGTTCTTGAACTTGAGTTTGACTCGGTTAGAGATGTTGCTGCCCACCGCGGTGCTATTGGTGTCACTGGGTTATATTGGCTGGCGGGTTTACGAACGCCTTATGTAAGACCGCGTGGAGGCTCAGCCCCCTTTCTTAAACGGCGTCATGGTCTGCATGACTTCGATGTCGTGCTCCACGGCGTCACGCTCACGCTCCAGATAATCAGCAATGGCGGCGCGAAAGCCTTCATGTGCGATCCAATGGTAGGAGTAGACTGGCGTGGGCTCATAGCCTCGAGCCATTTTGTGTCCGCCCTGGGCGCCAGCCTCCACACGCGGCAAGCGGCGTTCAATTGCTTCATCAATCGCTTGGTAATAACAGAGCTCGAAGTGGAGGAAGGGGCGGTGCTCAATCGCGCCCCAATAGCGACCGTATAAGGCGTCGCCGCCCACAATGTTCAGTGCGCCTGCAATGGGCGTGGCGCCATCATAGGCCAGCACCATTAGGCATCGGTCGGCCATGCGCTCGTGCAGCAGCGCAAAGGCCTCGCGGTTGAGATATGGCGAACCCCATTTGCGCGATCCCGTATCTAGGTAGAAGGCGTAGAAGGCGTCCCAATGGCTCTCAGTCAGATCACGTCCCGATAGACGGACAATGGTGAGGCCGTCTTGGGCGGCGGCCCGTTCCTTGCGGAAGTTTTTGCGCTTGCGCGAGGCGAGGGCGGCCAGAAAGTCATCGAAGGACTCATAACCCCGGTTGAACCACATGAATTGCTGATCGGTGCGTTGCAGCAGACCCTGCTCGCCCGCCAAACGCCATTCGTGTTCCGGTGGGAACGTCACGTGAAATGATGACAAGCCGAGCCTGGCGCTCAATTTCTCTATACCCTTGAAGAGGGCTGCGCGCACAGTGTCCGAAGGGGTTAGGATGCGCGGTCCGGTGACAGGTGTGAAGGGCGAAGCAATCTGCAACTTGGGATAGTATTGACCGCCCGCGCGCTCATAGGCATTGGCCCAGCCATAATCGAAAACGAACTCGCCCTGCGAGTGGGATTTCAAGTATGCGGGCGCAGCGCCCACCAACGCGCCATCGTCGGTCTCAGCCAGGATATGCATGGGCTGCCAACCGGTGCGGTCAGAAACACAGTGTGAGCGCTCAAGGAGCTCAAGAAAGTCCCAAGACACAAAGGGATTGTGCGGTTCGCCCGGTGGGTTGGCCAGCGTGTCCCAGGCTGCACGATCGACCTCCGATAACGACGTGATGGTGCGGATGGTCAAGGATTGCGCGTCTTGGCGAGGGACGAGTTCGGTCATAAGTCAAAAATAGGCCGAAATCGCCAATTGTGCACCGCACGAATACGACACCGCGTCCTATGCGATCGCAAAAATGCCATCCACTTCCACCGCTGCATTGAGTGGAAGATTGGCGCAACCCACTGCGGATCGGGCATGTCGGCCAGCCTCGCCAAATACATCCACCATGAGATCGGACGCGCCATTGATCACTTGGGGGATTTCGGCAAACTCCGGCATAACATTCACAAAGCCGCCGAGTTTCACCACACGCACGATGCGATCGAGCTCGCCATTGGTGGCGTTACGCAATTGGGCGAACAGGTTAACCGCACACAACCGCGCCGCGGCTTGACCCGACGCGACGTCATGATCACGCCCCAGCTTGCCGGTCACCAAACCATCGGCGCCAAGCGAGATCTGACCGGAAACGGTGACCAGACCGTCATGCAACACATACGGGACATAGTTGGCCACCGGTGCGGCGGCCTGTGGCAGCGTTATGCCCAACTCCGCCAATCGGTCGTCGATGCGGGCCATGAGTTCCTCCCCAAAATCCTTGTTGTGTTGGCGTGCTTTGCCCTGCTGCAATCTATGGGTCAAGTCGGACCAGACCCTTCAAGTGGCCGCATTGGTCCTTACGCTAACGTTAACGTCATTTGACTCGTCCATTGCACTGTTGTGACGTTGACGTTAACGTCACTTGAGGAGCTGCAGAATGGGTGAGCTCAATACCGCGGACGATGTGATCGAACGGGAGTTTTCATTCCCGGCCTTGGACGGATACCAGCTGTCGGGTCTCTGGATTGCGGCAAACAACCCCACAACAGCCGTCTTGGTTCAGGCGGGCACGGGATTTCCCAAAGAGTTTTATCGGCGGTTCGCCCGCTATGGCGCTCAGCGCGGAGCGGCGTGCCTGCTCTACGACTATCGCGGCATTGGCGGTTCGGCGCCGGAAAGCTTGGCCGGCATGCAGATGGATTACACTGATTGGGGCAGGCTGGATTTGCCTGCAGCCATTGACGCGTTGTTGCAAGAGTATCAGGGGCTGCCCACGGGACATGTGGGACACAGCGTGGGCGGCCATTTCTTGGGATTTGCGCCCAACCAAAACCTCTTACAACGCCATGCCTTTGTGTGCGTTGGCTCGGGGTACTGGGCAGACCACTTCTGGGCAAATCGGCCATTGGAGCTGTTTTTCTGGCTTGGTTACGGTCCGCTGTGTTTGGCCGCCAAAGGATACATTCCAGGCGGCGGGCCATGGGCCGGCGCCGCCTTGCCCAAGGGCGTGTTCACAACGTGGCGACGCTGGTGCCTGAAGCATGATTACTTCTTGAGTGAACTTGAGGGTGAGCTTCGTCCCCATTCTTTCGCTGAGGTTGTTGCGCCAATCCGATCGTTTATTTTTGCTGATGATCCCATAGCTAACGCACGCACAGCACCCGATATGCTGCATGCATACCCCAACGCTCCCAGCGAAATCGTGATCCGGGCTCCTGCTGGTTATGGCTTGCGACGCATCGGCCACGGTGGGGCGTTCCGAAAGGCGTCAGCTGCCCTCTGGCCGGAGATTTGGGACTGGGTGTTGGCTGAGCCATCAGCTCGTGAATCTGCGCTGGAGAAAGACGACAGCATGTCGATGCTGACCTAAAAAGTGTTTTCATCCACAACCACGTGGCGGACGCTTACTTTGCTCCAACCATGGATCAAGACTGCCACCATGCCGGCGGTAACATAGGGCGCGACAGAAACTTATGTGAAATCAATCACCTCGTGAATTGTCGGTTCAATTCTGACGCAAGCCCCGCCCATCCAACTATGGGTCTCACCGTTGGTTATTCATCGGGGCTTCATATTGACTGCGCGTCGTGCCATGTCTCAATGGGCTGTTAACGAACATGACGCAGATGATGACCTGAAGCGGCGAATCGGCTGTTGATCCTGGGATGAAAGCGCGCGGCGAGCCATGGCCAAAAAAGTACTCATCGTTGAAGACAACGAGCTGAATATGAAGCTCTTCCATGATCTGCTGGTCTCTCATGGCTATGAGACTGTGCAGACCAGCGATGGACGTCAGGCATTAGATCTTGCGCGCGAGCACAAACCCAATTTGATATTGATGGACATTCAGCTTCCCGAAGTGTCCGGGCTCGAAGTCACGGGATGGATCAAAGCGGACCCCGAATTGGCGCACACGCCCATCGTGGCGGTAACGGCGTTCGCGATGAAAGGTGACCAAGAGCGGATTCTCAACGGCGGCTGTCAGGCGTATATTTCAAAGCCAATCACGGTGATGAGTTTCTTGGAAACGGTCCGCGAATTCATCAGTTAGGCATGAGGCATGGCCGCCCGTATTTTAGTCGTTGATGACATGGAGCCCAATCGGCGCCTACTCCAGGTGCGATTGGAAGCAGAAGGCTACGAGGTCATCACAGCCGAGGACGGCCGCGTGGCGCTCTATGTGCTTGAGCAGCAAGCTGTGGACCTTGTGCTGCTTGACGTCATGATGCCCGAAATTGATGGATTTGAAGTTTGCCGATGCATGCGGGCCAATCCCCGCCTTGCCCAGATTCCCGTTGTGATGGTCACGGCATTGGATGAACGCAGTGATCGGTTGGCGGGCTTGGCGGCGGGGGCGGATGATTTTCTGACCAAGCCCTGGGATGAGGCCGTGTTATTGGCGAGGGTGCGTAGCCTCTTGCGGCTGAAGGGATTGGTCGATGATCTGATCTCTCGGCAGGAAACGAGCCGAGCTTTGTTGGAAATGGACGCCGGCGAGCAGGCCAGGGTGGCGACGGGCGCACGCATCTTGATCGTGGATGACCCCTCACGCGCAGCGGAGTCCCTGGTGCGTCGATTGGAGGATGACCATCGTCCGCGCTTGGAGACCGACGAAACATCGGCGCGCCGGGTCGCATCAGGTCAGTGGGATTTGGTCATTGTTCATTGTGCCGCACAGACCATGGATGGGCTGGGGCTGGTTGAGCATTTTAAGTCGCAACAGGAGAAACGCGATCTTCCCATTCTCGCCATCGTTGATGAAGGCGATAAGGACCTGACCGTCCGTGCGCTGGACGCTGGCGCCAATGACGTCATTGAGCGACCCATTGACGGGCAGGAATTGGCGGCGCGCGTCAAATCCTTGGTCAAACACAAGCGGTATGCCGACTTTTGGCGAGCGCGCTTGGATGACTCGCTCATCACCCAAGGTGTTGACCAATTAACACAAGTGGCCACCCAGCGCGTTGCGGAAGTTGAGTTGCGCCGTGTGGTGGGGGACGTGGCAAGTGGCGAGCGTGCGGCTAGCTTGGCGCTGATCGACATTGATGGTCTGCGCGACGTGAACCGCATGTGTGGTCATCATGTGGGTGATCAAATGTTGAAGGCAATCGCTCAGCGAATCAGCCCTTATGCGCCCGCCGGCGCAACGCTCGGCCGACGTGCGGGTGATGAATTCATTTTGGTGATTCCCAACGCTACGGCGGATCGGGCGCGCGATGCCTGCAAGTTCATGCGCGAAGCCGTGGCGTCGCGGAGTTTTTCGTTTCCCCGCCACGACGATATCGCGGTTACGGTGAGCATTGGGCTGACCCAGATCGCTCCGCAAGACACGACAGAAGCTGTGGTGCAGCGGGCTGAAAAAGCGCTGGAGACGGCGAAACTTCGCGGAGCAAATCGCGTGGTCACCGCTTTGCGTAAATCATTGGCGGCTTAGGATGCCAACTTAATGGTAGCCGCTGCCGACATGCCCCGCGCCACCTGGTAACAGAAGCTTATCGCCCGGATAAATCAGGTTCTGGTGACCATAGAGATTGTTGAGCCGAATAATGTCGTTCGGATCGACACCATAGCGACGCGCAATCGTGTAAACCGTGTCGCCCTGGCGTACGACGGCGATGTTGTGCGCTGGTCCGTGATGGGTTGGTGCGCAGCTTGGCGGCTGACAGGTTGGGGGAGGCGTTGGAGTTGACGTGCAGCGATGCTGTCTGCAGGCGCCATTTCCATTGTCTTCGGACTTAGGGACGTCTCTCACGATAACATTAAAGGGCCGGGTCGCTTCCCCCAGCTCTGCAACCTGCGCAGGCTTGTCGTTATCGTCGTCATCGTCACTCTGAAATTCAAGCCCCAGATAGAATACGCCAACCACACCAAGAATAATGACAATCACGCGTTCCCAAGGCATCGGTTTGGGCTCCTTTGGCGGATCTGGCTTTGGGGGATCAGGTTTTGGGGGACAGCAGCACACCACTGTCGAACAGCAATGGTTTTGACACACAGCCCCGGCTCCAAGGTGCAATTCCCAAGTCAGAGCATGCTACCACGAGGGGGAACGAATTGTGGAGAGTAAAATGCAGTCCAAATGCAGCGAACAATACATACCGCCACATTTAGCAAACTATTAGTGGTTTATAAAGGGTTTATTTACGAGTGTAAATTTTTATTTAATTTTACCTTCTTTGAATTCCACGTGCTTGCGGGCGACAGGGTCATATTTCTTTTTGACCATTTTTTCGGTCATGGTGCGCGTGTTTTTCTTGGTCACGTAGAAATATCCCGTGCCCGCTGTGGAGTTCAGCCGAATTTTGACCGTTGTTGGCTTCGCCATGACGCGTCCTTACATAAATTGTGAGCGCTGGGAGCTAACGCGCCCAGCTTGAACTGTCAATGCACTTCGGTGCAGTTTGGGCTGCCGCCTTAGCCCCGAGACATGGGCGTGACAATGAATTGTCCGTCTTGTTCCCGTAAGAATGGCGGGTCGTCCAGGATTTGGCTTTGCATCAAATGAAGTTCGGCACGCCTAAGAACAAACCGGGTTACTTCGGCGAGTGGATCTGCATTGATTTCCTCCAAGCTACGCCATTTGAGGTCGAACAACTCATTATCGGGATCGGCGCGACGCTCAAGATCGATGTGTGACATATCCGTCAAAAAGAACCAGGCGTCGAATCGGCGAGTTCTGCCCGGCGGTGTGATGGCGCGGGCCAATAGGGTCAAGGGCAGGTCCGCCGGCGGGGCTAGCCCCGTTTCCTCGCTAAACTCGCGCAGGGCCGCGCGCACGATTCCCGCACCATCCTGATCGCGCAGGTGAACCCGAATTCGCGTTTGATCATCGGCGCTCAGATGGGCTTGGAGTGCGGCGGGATGTAGCCGATCCTCAGCGTCCACCGCGCCACCGGGAAACACCAATTTGCGCGGCATAAACACAGCCGATGCGGGACGGCGTCCCATGAAAACTCGCAGGCTTCCATCATTGCGCCGGCGAAACGCGACCATCGAGGCCGCCAGTCGAATGGGCTGATCGAGATTATGCGCCGACTGCGAAGGTGAAGCGGTCATGACTTGCGTCCACGCTTGCCGGCGCGTTTGCGCGAACGAACCCGCTGTGAGCCTTTGCGGCCAATACGGTCGGCCCGTCTTGGCGGCTTGCGCCCCTTTTCCGGCGGCGTTTGCACGTCAAAGATCAATCCCCCAGTAATGGGGGTCGCCTCAACGAGGCGGACTTGGACACTGGCGCCAAGACGATAACGGTTGCCAGACTCCTCTCCGACCAGCGATTGCGCGCGCGGGTCATGGCGAAACCGCTCCAGGCCCAACGTCGAAATTGGCACAAGCCCATCAGCGCCAGTTTCGGCCAATCGCACAAACAGACCGGCGCGATTAAGCCCCGTGATGCGCGCTTGAAACATCGCGCCCAGCTTATCGGCAAGATAAGCGGCGAGATAACGATCCATGGCGTCGCGTTCAGCAGCCATGGCGCGACGCTCTGTGGTGGAAATGCGTTCGGCAATGCTGTCGAGCCGAGCAATCTCCGCGTCGCTCAAGCCATCGCGACTGGGATCAGGCCCAAGGCCCAGGCTGCGGATTAACGCGCGGTGCACCAGCAAATCGGCATACCGCCGAATGGGTGAGGTGAAGTGGGCGTAACGCGCCAAATTCAACCCGAAATGACCAACATTTTCAGATGCGTAGATTGCCTGACTTTGACTGCGCAAAATCATCTCCGCCACAACTTCGGCATGGTCGCCGGTCTGAGCGCGAGCCAGCAAATGATTAAAGCGCGCCGTGGTGGCCGGCTCACCCTTGTTCCAGCTATGGCCCACCTCGGGAAGAAAATCGGCCAGCGATTGCAGTTTTTCGCGAGCGGGTTGCTCATGGATGCGATAGACCAGCGGCGACTTCTTTTTTTCCAGAGATTCAGCGGCGCACACATTGGCCTGGATCATGAACTCTTCGATCAGCCGATGTGCGTCAAAGCGCTCGCGGCGCGTGATCTCAGCCACTTTTCCGTCTGATCCAATACGCACCTTGCGCTCGGGAAGGTCCAGATCAAGCGGCGCACGCGCATGGCGCGCCTTCGACAACGCGCCGTATGCGCTCCAAATCGGCCGCAGCACCGGCTTGAGCAGAGGCGCTGTCTTGTCGTTGGATTTGCCATCGATTGCCGACTGCGCCTCGGTATAGGACAACTTTGCGGCTGACCGCATGGTCGCGCGCATAAAGGTGTGCCGGCGCTTCTTACCCTGGGCGTCAAACACCATGCGCAACGCGAGACAGGGACGCAATTGGCCTTCAACCAGCGAACACAGATCGGTGGATAGACGCTCAGGCAACATGGGAACAACACGATCTGGAAAATAGGCCGAGTTGCCTCGCTCCAACGCGCCGCGATCAAGTGCAGAACCCGGGAGCACATAGGCCGCCACATCAGCGATGGCGACAATCACTTGATGCCCGCCCGGGTTGGCGGGATCATCATCGGGCGCAGCCCAGACCGCGTCGTCATGGTCGCGCGCATCATCTGGGTCTATGGTGATCAGTGGCAAGTGGGTCAAATCCTCTCGGCCTTCAGCACCAACCGCGGACACAGCTTCAGCCTCAGCCAGTTCGGCATCGGAAAACCCATCCACCAGTCCATGTTCGTGAATGGCGATCAGGCTGGCTGCGCTAGGACTGTCGGACTTGCCCACCACCTCCAGTATGCGTGCGGTCTTCAGTCCCTGGCGGCGTTCGTGATCAATGGTCACAACCACCAGATCACCGGTTGTCACGCGGTCCGCATCGATCGGCTTCAAGGCAAGATCACTACGGATTGATCGGTTCGTCGGCGCAACACGAAGCCCGTTTGAGGCCTTGTAGACGTGCCCTAAAATACGTTTGCCGTCTTTGCCCAGCCGCTTGATGACTTTCGCACTGTAGACGCCGTCGTCCTCGCGAGACAGGCGCGCAATTGCACGATCGCCCAAGCCAAGTGTGTTGGTTTCGCCCGACGACGAGCGCCGCCCGCCTTGGCCCTCGCGCGCCGAGATGCGGATCATCACACCCGGCCCGCTGTCGCCGGCGGAGACGGGGCGAGCCAGCAAATCCCCATCTGCGTCCCGATCGACCACTTCAATCAAAGTCACGGCGGGCAAATCATCCATAGCGCGATACGTACGTCGACCTGATTTCGCAATGAGGCCTTCGTCCTCCAAATCCCGCAAAATCTGCTTAAGCTGAATCCGGCCATCGCCCGTGACATTGAGCGCTTTGGCGAGTTCGCGCTTGCCCAATTGGCCCGGATGGGCGCGAATAAGGGCGAGCACGCCGTCTCTATTAAGATCTATGGTCAAATCATCAGACATGACCAGACACATAGGGCGTTTTGGGCGTCGTGTCGCCCAAGGGAACTTCGCACTTGCGCAAATTCTACAAATCTATATAACTAGACCAATGGAATCATTGAATGTCGTAGGTTCACTAGACGCGTTGGCGCATGAGTCGCGGCTGGCGATCTTCCGCCAACTGGTGGAGGCGGGTCCCGATGGACTGATGGTGGGAGCGATTGGCGAAACGCTGAATTTGCCGGCGGCGACCTTGTCATTTCACTTGACCAAATTGCGCGATGCCGGACTGGTGCATCGGCGACGCGAGGGCAGGGCTGCACTCTATTCCGCTGACTATGAGCGTTTACTTGGCGTGATGCGCTTCCTCCTGACGAATTGTTGTCGAGACGTGGCGGACCCGAGCCGCCGGTTTGAACTGATCGAAACCAAGGAGTGTTGCTGATGAAAACAATGCATATTCATATTGGCGTTGCCTCAATTGAACAGAGTATCCCATTCTATTCAGCGCTGTT
This sequence comes from uncultured Caulobacterales bacterium, assembly GCA_964636945.1. GTDB lineage: Bacteria > Pseudomonadota > Alphaproteobacteria > Caulobacterales > Maricaulaceae > CAZADA01. Next base: position 28,189 of record CAZWVH010000035.1, read on the forward strand.
TGGGGTTGAGCCTGTGAAGGTAAAATCGGATTACGCAAAATGGGCGCTGGAAGATCCAAAGGTAAACTTCGCCATTTCTACCCGCGTAAGCGGCCATGGCGTGGACCATTTGGGCATCCAGGTGTCAGATGACACAGAGCTTGCCGCCATGCGCAAACGTATTCAAGACGCCGATATTGCCACGTGGGATGAGGGCGAAACCGTGTGTTGTTATGCCCGCAGCGATAAGTCCTGGGTCACCGATCCATCCGGTGTCGCGTGGGAAACCTACCACACCATGGAAGACGCGGAGATTTATAGTCCCGCCAGCCGTGTTGACACTGACGGAGCGTGTTGTGTGTCGTCACAAGCCTCCAACTCCGCGTGCTGTTAGCTGTCCATCGCGTCAAACTGGAGCCAGCGCGGCTGAGCTGGGAGATTTGGCCACGCTTGAGCGTCCACCTGGATCCAATGACCACGTTTGCCCATGCGGCCAGGCGACTCATCTTCGCCGTCTGAATCGTTGGGCCAAAATTCATATTCCTCATACGGATGGTCGAGCCAAAACGTATGGTGCGCGCCGCTTTGCAGTTCGACGTCACCTCTGATCCAGTGGGATGGGTCAATGACCAATCTGATTGTGGTCGCCGCCTCGCCTTGGATAGCGAGGATTAACCGCTCGTCTGCGTGTTCGACGATGGCAATTGTTAAGGCTACGCCAGCCGGTCCGATCCAGGTCGGATAGATTTCAGCTTGGACGGCCAGATGAGCCAGCGTAGCTTTTGCCGCTTCCCATGGGCTGAGATAGGGCTCCAGTAATCCGTATTGGGGTGGTCGTGCGGGCGCAGACATGACGAAACGAACGAAGCTGACAGGCGAACACCGAGCAGCAGGGTAAACACAGCGATTGCGCGCAATCCGTCCATAGTGCCTCAAGCCCCGCGACGGGGTGAAGTCACAAGGCAATGCGCGGAGAACGAACAGGCGCGAAGTATTCCGCTGCTAAGCCTGATCCTGGCTTTGCTTTTGCGCCTCTTTGCAGAGTTCGCGTTCTCGATCCTGTTCGCAGCCTTCGCGGCAATCAACTTTATTCGGGTCATGCACCGCCGCTGCCAACGCAACGCCACCCAATCCCAAACTGGCGACGGAAATGACGCCGATCAATGCGAGAGCCTTCGTCTTCATTCTGCTCACCTTTGGATGCGTTTAAACCTAAGGCTAACGGAAATTTGCGTGCGATCGAAGGGTCGTTCGTCGCAAAATGGTGAACAGATACCGATTTGAGCCGGGTGTCTTTAGCCAGGCATTCTAACCATGGTCTA
>CAZWVH010000036.1:0-29480 GCA_964636945.1 uncultured Caulobacterales bacterium
TCTCAACCGAGCTTGCGACGGTTGAACCAGCCCGACCTCATCACGGCTCGCGCGCTTGCGCCTCTGCCCAAACTCCTCGACGCCGCCAGCCGGTTTTGGGGCCCTGATACACTCGGTTTGTTCCCCAAAGGCCGAGAAGCCGACGCCGAGATTTTGGCCGCCAAGAAGCGTTACCGATTCGTTCTTTGCGCCCATCCGAGCCGCGCTGGAGGGGAGGGAAGCGTTCTCGCCATCTCAAACTTAACTGTGCTTTGATTGAAGCAGGCGCAGTATTTACTGGACCACGACTCTGAAAAGACTCAGTCTTCGCCGACTCCCGCCGCCCCCGTCGATTTGTGCTTGCAAGATCAGGGCGACCTGATTCACTATGCTCTTAACGGGACGTAAAAAGACCGGGCAAGCCGGCATAACAAAACGTCCTCCGGGCTGAGGGGTGTTCTTCCAAGACGACGGATCGGCGCAGCCGCCGCGAATGACGGCGTGCGTCAGTGTTGTGCCATCGCTACTGGCCGGGACCGCCCGCCAGAGCCAATTAGGGGAAGCCCCCATGCTGCATACGCCAGAACGGCAAACGAAAATCATCGCCATCGCCAACCAGAAGGGGGGCGTTGGCAAAACCACAACCGCGATCAATTTGGGCACCGCCGTGGCGGCCATGGAAAAACGCTGTCTTGTGATCGACATGGATCCCCAGGGCAACGCGTCCACAGGTCTGGGCGTGTCTAAGGCCGACCGGAACGTCACCACCTATGATGTGTTGATGAATGAAGCCGCCATCAGTGATGGCGTGATCAACACCATGGTGCCGGGGCTCGATATTTTGACGGCCAACTCTGATCTGGCGGGCGCTGAAGCCGAATTGCTGGACGAAGAGCGCCGGCACTTTCGACTGCAACGCGCGTTCGAACAGCTTCAGAGCGACATCGCCGAGGGCCGTTTGGAGCCCTATGATTACATCTATATTGATTGCCCGCCCTCGTTGAATGTGTTGACCGTCAATGCGTTAACAGCCTCAACGGCGACGCTTGTGCCACTGCAGTGTGAGTTCTTCGCGCTTGAGGGGATCACCCAGCTCAACCAAACCATCAGCCTGGTGCGCAATAACCTCAATCCGGCTCTCGAGATCGAGGGCGTGCTGCTCACAATGTTCGATGCACGCAACAATTTGTCCAAGGAAGTGGCCGGCGATGTGCGCACGCACTTTGGCGATCTTGTCTACGAGACCGTCGTTCCACGGAATGTCAAAGTCTCCGAGGCGCCCGCGCACGGACTGCCCGTGATTCTCTATGATCGCGAGTGTGTAGGCAGCCAAGCCTACCTCAATCTCGCCCGTGAAGTGCTGCGGCGAGACGGCGTGCTCGCGGCGGCGGCGTAGGGAGGACGAACGATGCCGGCGGCAAAGCCCCGTCTTGCGCGCGGATTATCCGCGCTCTTGGGTGAAAATGAAGAGGCGGCTGCGCGCACGGCCAAGCCCAGTGGAGCAATGCCGGCGCGCGCGCCGCGCAAATCGTTTGTGGCGACAGCCTCGAACGACACCTCGCCGCGCAAACTGCCGATTGAAAAAATCCGTCGTAACACGGAACAACCACGAAAGCGGTTCGATGACACTGAGCTCGACGAGCTGACGGAATCGATCCGCAGGCAGGGCATCATTTCGCCAATCCTGGTTCGGCCGGATCCGGACGAGCCTGGTATGTATCAAATCGTGGCCGGCGAACGGCGTTGGCGGGCGGCTCAGAAAGCCAATGTGTCCATGGTTCCTGTGATCATCCGGGACCTAAAGGATCGCGAAGCTCTGGAAGTGTCGCTGGTAGAAAACGTTCAGCGTGCGAATCTCAACGCCATTGAGGAGGCAATGGGCTATCGCGCTCTGATGGACGAATTTAAGCACACCCAGGACGTCATCGCCAAAGCCGTCGGCAAGAGCCGCCCGCACATCGCCAATTGCCTACGCCTGCTCCAGCTGCCCGCACGCGTGCGGGACTTGGTGTTTGATGGCCGATTGTCAGCGGGCCACGCCCGAGCCATCGCCAACGCGAAAAACTGCGAAGAGTTGGCGGAACTGATCGTGGATAAGGGCCTGAGCGTGCGCGAGGCCGAGAAACTGGCCCGCGGGGAAGATGAAACCGCTCCGGCCAAAGACGAAAAGCGTCCGGTCAAGAAATTTTCCGGCAAGGACCAAACCACGCTCGAGCTGGAAAAGACGGTGGCCACGGCGCTCGGCATGGCGGTGGAAATCCGCAATCGTGGCGACGCGGGGGGGGAGGTGCGTATTCGCTTCTCACAAGGCGATCAGCTCTTGGAAGTAGTGCGCCGCCTTCAAGCATCCGCAGTGTATTAAATCGAAACAAAACCAGCCTGGTCAGAGGCCAACAATATTATTGCAGTTAAAGCTGCATTGGTTGACTGACCTCACGATAACATTGCGGTACTGATAGCGACTGAACGTGCATGCAAAAAGCAGCACTCCGTCGATTGGACTTGGTAAAACGCCAAAGAGCGCCGGTCGGATCAATGGGGCAACACATGCACTCGATCGTAATCTCTGGGCTATCTGCAGCGGCATTGGCTTTCGGATTGACTGCGCCGGCGAACGCGGCAGAGGGCGCTCTGAGCTCGTATCTTCCCGGCACGGCGGGCGATTTCGGATTGGCGCTCGTTCCTGCGCCGGGGCTTCAACTGGTCAACACCCTGTTTATCCAGTCGGGCAATGTCGAGCGCGCAGTGCTCCAGGGCGAGGTCAATGCTGGCATTGACGTCGACATTGTATTGGATCTCGCGGGCGCATTCGTCACCCTGGACAAAAAAGTCTTTGGCGCGTCCTACACATTTGGCGCCTTGGCTGTGTTTGGTAACGCCAATCTTGAAGCCACACTCACCGGTCCGAACAATACGCAATTCAGTGTCGACGACAGCAGTTTCAATACGGCCGACTGGGCGTTTGTTCCAATTCAGCTTAACTGGAACGTCGATAATCTGCACTTCAAAGTGGCCCAAACCATTGTTGCGCCAACTGGCGACTATGACATTGATGAGCGAGTTAACCTGGGTCGCAACTACTGGGCATTTGATACTGTCGCTGGGTTTACTTACTTCAATCCCGAGATCGGCGTCGAATTTTCGATGCAGGGCGGCGTGCAAGTTAACACCGAGAATGAGGCGACGAACTATAAAACCGGCGCCGAGCTGCATCTTGATGTGACGGCGAACATGTTCCTCAGCGAGACGTTTGCACTCGGCCCGCGAGCCTATGTCTACAATCAGGTGACCGGCGACAGCGGATCAGGCGCGCTTCTTGGTGATTTCAAATCGGAATCGGCGGGCGTGGGTGCGGGATTTTTATGGATCCCGAAGTTTGCTGAGGGCCGGCTTTCAATTGCGGGCAAAGCCATGGTGGACGTGCATAACGAGAACCGGTTCGATTCGACTTACGGATACGTGACGGCGGGCTGGAAGTTTTAGAGCAACCATTCATTCCGCCACCTAATGTCACGGCGTTGTCCGACGCTCCCCGTAAAATCCGCATGCTTTTCTCTCCTGACACGGACTGTTGGGCATGGTAACTTATTCTTCTGGGCGCCATGGACGCGTCCGTGGGAGGAAACTGGATGGGCGAGGTCAGATTGGCGGGTGCTATTTCCGCCATTATTTTGGGGCTATCAGTACCAGCTGCGGGACAGATCCAGCCTTCGGAAGAAAGCCTTGAAGGCGTGTTTAGGGGCCAAACGTATTCGCCCTACGCCAATCGGCGCTTCCCCAGTCAGGTATATTGGGGCGATACGCACCTCCACACTGGCCTGTCTATGGACGCGGGTTTGTTCGGAAACACCACAAAGCCAGAGATGGCGTATCGATTTGCTCGTGGCGAGGAAGTGGTGGCGTCTTCTGGTATTCCCGTGAAGCTGGCAAGACCGCTCGATTGGCTCGTGGTTACGGAACACTCAGACGGCATGGGCATGATCTTTGATCTGGCCTCCGGTGCTCCAAGTGTGATGGCGAGCGAACAGGGTCTGCGATGGTATGAAGGACTGGCCGAGGGCGGAGAGGCTTCGACGGCGGCGGCCCTGGATTTGATCACCACGTTTTCGCAAGGTGAGATGGATCCGGACTTGATCGGCGCGTATTCGCCCGGAGCGCCTGCGTACGCCAGTGTGTGGGAAGGCATCGTGGAAGCTGCGGAACAATTTAATTCGCCCGGTGAGTTCACCGCTTTCATTGGTTATGAGTGGACGTCATTGGTTAACGGCAACAACCTCCACCGCAATGTGATTTATCGGGACGGGGCGGCCAGAGCCTTGCAGATGGAACCGATGGTCACCCAGGGGCCAACGGGAAGCACCAATCCGATGGACCTCTACGCCTGGATGGAGCGCTATGAGGAGTTAACGGGGGGCTATGTATTCGCCTTGGCCCATAATGGGAACTTGTCCAATGGCATCATGTTTCCCACGGAAACCAGGTTCACGGGGGAGGCTGTCGACGAATCGTATGTGACTGCACGGGCAAAGTGGGAACCATTGTACGAAATTACTCAAATCAAGGGCGATGGAGAGGCTCACCCACTCTTATCGCCCAACGATGAGTTTGCCGATTATGAGACGTGGGACGCGGGTAATCTGGATTTAAGCGAAGCCAAAACCGACGATATGCTGAAGGGCGAGTACGCCCGTGAAGCCCTGAAACAAGGACTGTTGTTGGAAGAAGAATTTGGCACGAACCCTTACAAGTTTGGTTTTTCTGGCGCCACCGACAGCCACACGTCTCTTTCGACGGCCGATAGCGACAATTATTTCGGTAAGGCGACCAACGCCGAACCGTCACCGACCCGTGCCAAACACCCCTTTACGGAGACAGAGTTAGGAGTGTTCCCCGGCTGGTCATTGGTCGCATCGGGATATACTGGCGTTTGGGCCACCGAAAACACCCGTCAAGCGTTATGGGACGCCATGGTGCGCAAAGAAGTTTACGCCACCACCGGTCCGCGCATGATGGTGCGTTTCTTCGGCGGCTGGGATTTCACCGAAGATGACCTGCGCAGCCGCCAACCCGCTTTCGCGGGCTACGGCAAGGGCGTACCAATGGGTGGCGATTTGCGCGCTGTCCCTGAGGGGGCCGAGGCCCCGACCTTCATGGTGTATGCTTTGCGCGATCCCATCGGCGCCAACCTTGACCGCATTCAAATTGTCAAGGGATGGACCAATGAAGACGGTGAGGCGGAAGAACGCGTCTACGATGTGGCGTGGTCTGATGATCGCCGCCCAGGACGGAACGGCGCATTGCCGCCGGTGGGCAACACAGTCGATTTAGAGAATGCGAGCTGGACCAATAGCATCGGGGCCTCCGAATTGGGCGCAGTCTGGACCGATCCGGATTTCGACCCGGACCAACGGGCAGTCTATTATGCGCGTGTGATTGAAATACCCACACCTCGTTGGGTGGTGTATGACGCCGTCCGTTTGGGGGCTGAGCTTCCCGAAGAGGCTGAGACCATTGGCCAAGAACGCGCCTATACATCGCCCATCTGGTACACGCCGAGCGCCAATCACGCCGCCAGCACAGGCGCAAGCATGGGCGCCGCCGCGTCGTCCACCGCCGCCATCACTGGTCAACGCTACCGCATTCTGGAAATCGAAGGCCGGCGGGTGAGCAATGACGACATGTATGTGGAACTCACCGAGGGCGGAGAGATCCGCGGCGTCAGCGGCTGCAACAGTTTCTTTGGCACATACGAACTGGAGCAGACCACCGTGACAATCAGCCCCTTGGCGGTGACGCGCAAAATGTGTCCGCCCAACATCATGGCCGATGAAGTGCGGTTCATCGACGCCATTGAACAAGAGCTCACCGTCCGGGGCCTTGGCGAAAACCTCACCCTATCGGCGGATGGCGACGTGATCATGCGCCTCGAACGCGTGCGTAAAAACTGAGGCGCAGCTTGATCACCGCCGACGGCCGGCCATAGCCAGTGACAACACTAATCGTCCGCACACTGATTCATCGGCTGCACCGGCAGTTTTGAGTGCGCGTTCTGCGGCGATCAGCTTGTCCAGTGCATCGTCCAACTTGCTGCGGCTCCATGCGTGCAGCTGCGCTTTAGCCTCAAAGCGCTTGGGCCCGAAGAGGGGGGGCCGCGTGCGATTGATGGCGTCATCTACGGACGCTCCCGACTCCATCGCCGTGCGCAGTGCGTCCAGGCGCATCACGGCGCGCTGCAGCGCCAGCAATACCCCCACCGTGGTCGCGCCCGCCGCCAAAGCCCGGTTGTATGCTGCGTCCGCCAAAGCAGGATCGCCATTGAGCGCGGCGTCGGCGACGCCGTTGACGTCGCCAGGCTCAGCGCCGGCAATCAGCGCTTCGATGTCGGCCACCTCCAAAGGTGCGTCGCGGCCATGGGCGTAGAGCGACAGCTTCTCCAACTCACTGCGGGCCAATGCCCGATCACCCTCCAGGCGGGGGATCAACAGCGCCCGCGCGTCCTCGCTTAACGCGAACCCACCCTCGCGCGCATAACCATCCACAAGCTGGCCCAAGGCGGCAACGCCGTCGGCGTAGCAGGGCAGGGTGGTCGCCGATTTTGCCGCTTCAAACGCCTTGCGCAATTTGGACTTGGTTGCCAGTGCGCCCGCTTCCACAATCACCCGCGCCGCAGGCGCGAACGCCTTATTGTCCAGTGCGTGAAGATATGTGCTGACGGGTGTGGCTGCTGCATCACCGCTCAGCAAAACCCGCACCGCTCGCGCGGCTCCAGTCAGCGCCATTGCGCGCGCCTCATCTTCCAGGCGAGCTGGGTCGGCCTTCAGAGCGTCTTCGCTGATCGTAGCCACGGCGAAGGGATCGCTGGCGTCAACGCCAAACCCCTCAATCAGCCGCGCGGCGCGCTCGCGCACCAAACCCCGGTCGGTCCCATAGACTAAAACCGCCCACACCTTGGGATCGGGCTTGTCGACAAACCCATCCACCCGATTGGCGGTGAGTTTCATGAGTGACTAAGCCTGTGAAAAGTGGATCGCCAGTGCGCGCTGCAAGCGGTCCGCCAACAAGTCGGCCGCCCGCTCCTTGGCGTTTTCCTCCACCGCGATATCGGCGTAGACATCGTCGCTGACGTCAAAGGACGCCGTGGCTTTCACCGATCCGCGCACGGGCGGCGCTGCGGTGTCGTCCAGTGAGGTTAAGGTGTAGCGCGCCGACAGCTCCAGCTCATAGCGCGTGGCCACGTCATTGATGCGTATGCCAAAGCCGCGCCGGCGTTCATCGATGTCGAGCGCCAAATCATAACGCGGGGCGACGCCCGGCCGCTCGGCGCCCATGGTGTCGATCACAGACTGGCGCACAAGATAAGCCGAACGACCCTCGCCAGTGCTCACCCGCATGGCCCCGAAATCGGCATTGACGCCAGAAGCCTCGGCATAAATCGGCTTAAATCCGCATGCGGGCAGGGCGGCCATGGATACGGCGCAAAGACTAATCAGAACTGAGCGAATCATGGCTGGCTCCCCGGCATGGATGCGTGTTCAAGTTATCCCTGACCTTCTCTATACCCCAAGCTGGCCCGTACGCCATCCCTGTGGGTGAAGGGGCAAGAGCGCATTCGAGGCGTGCGCTGCGCCGTTCTAATTCGCCACGATATTGATGATCCGGTCGGGCACCACGATCACCTTGCGCACGGTGAGGCCGTCCAGCGCGCGGGCCACGGCCTCGATGCTGCGGGCCTTGGCTTCAGCGTCATCGGATGACAGCGCCGCGCCTTTGGCGGCTTCCAGCTCGCCGCGGCGTTTCCCGTTCACTTGGATGGGCAGGGTGACCGTGTCGCCGGCGGCCAATGCCTCATCTGCCTTGGGCCAGACGGCGTGACACACCAGGCCTGCGCCACCCAGGCGCGCCCAGCATTCCTCAGCCAGATGCGGCATAAACGGCGAGATCAAGCGTGCAAGGACGCCCAGCGCCTCAGCACGCGCCAGGGTCATGCCCGGCGCTTCGGCGTGCTTCTCAGCCTCTTTCAGCGCGCCGGCGAATTCATGGATTTGGGCCACGGCCACATTGAAGCGGAAACTGTCAATGCCGTCGGTGACCGCCTTGATGGTTTTGTGTGTCGTCCGGCGCAGGGCGAGGGCGGGGCCTTCAGCGTCGATCGCTTCAGACAGCGGGCCGGGCGCGTCATCGGGCAGGGCGTCGACCAAAGTCCAGAGCCGCTGTTGGAAGCGCCAGGCGCCTTCGACGCCTGAGGCCGACCACTCCACGTCGCGTTCGGGCGGGCTATCCGACAACACAAACCAGCGCGCCACGTCCGCACCATAGTCGTTCACGAAATCATCGAGCGCCACGACATTGCGCTTGGACTTGGACATTTTCTCGATGGCGCCGATCTTGATCGGCTCGCCAGTGGCGATCTCCACCTTATGGCCGTCGCGCTCGTCAATCTCGTCAGGGCCAAGCCAGGCGCCGGCCTGACTTTTGTAAGTCTCATGCGTGACCATGCCCTGGGTGAACAAGCCCGCGAACGGTTCGGGATCGGGCAAGTCGATCAGGCCGCAATCATTCATCGCGCGGGTGAAAAAGCGGGCATAGAGTAAATGCAGCACTGCATGCTCCACCCCGCCCACATATTGGTCCACCGGCATCCAGGCTTTCACCGCTTCAGGGTCCACAGGCCGGTCGGTTTCGTGTGGCGAACAAAACCGCAGCTGATACCAGGAGCTATCGACAAAGGTGTCGAGCGTGTCGGTCTCGCGCCGCGCTTGCTTGCCGCATTGCGGGCAGGGGACGTGCTTCCAAGTGGGGTGGCGCTCCAGCGGATTGCCCGGTTTGTCAAAGCTCACATCCTCGGGCAGCGTCACCGGCAATTGATCGTCGGGCACAGGAACCGCGCCGCACTCATCGCAGTGGACCACGGGGATCGGACAGCCCCAATATCGCTGGCGCGACACGCCCCAATCGCGCAATCGATAGGTGGTTTCGCCACGGCCAGAACCGAGCTGTTCAAGGCGCTCAATGACCTTGGCCTTGGCCGTATCCGTGTCGAGCCCATTGAGAAAATCGGAGTTATAAATCGTGCCGGGACCGGTATACGCCTCGTCGTCAATGGCGTGATCGTCCGGCTCTGTGTCGGGGGGCAGCACCACTGGCAGCACGGGAAGGCCGTATTTGCGGGCAAACTCCAAGTCGCGCTGATCGCCGGCCGGAGAGCCAAAAATCGCGCCGGTTCCATAAGTGGACAGCACAAAGTTGGCTGCCCAAACCGGGATCTCCCAGCCTGGAACCAGCGGGTGCTCGACTCTGACGCCGGTATAGTAGCCCAGCTTCTCCGCCTTTTCGATCGCCTCTTCCGAGGTGCCCAATGCAGCGCATTTCTTCTGGAAGGTCTTGAGCTTGCGATCTTTTTTCGCCAACGCCTTAGCCAAGGGATGATCGGCGGCGATGGCGACAAAGCTCGCCCCATACAGTGTGTCCGGCCGTGTGGTGAACACATCGATGCCGGCCTCAGTGATCTGCGTGGGCGCAGGGGTGGCGGCGCTGTATTTGAAGGTCACGCGCGCACCGCGGCTTTTTCCGATCCAATTGGCCTGCATGGTGCGGACCTTGTCAGGCCAGCGCTCCAACCGTTCGATGGCCTCGAGCAACTCATCGGCATAGGCGGTGATCTTGAAGAACCATTGCTCCAGCTCGCGCGTTTCCACCGGTGCGCCGGAACGATAACCCTTGCCGTCCACCACCTGTTCGTTGGCCAGGACCGTGTGCTCCACCGGGTCCCAATTGACCTTGGATGTGCGCCGGTAGGCGAGGCCCTTTTCCCAAAACTTCAGGAAAATGCGCTGCTGGTGAGCATAATAGGTCGGATCGCAGGTGGCGAATTCACGTGACCAATCAATGGCCAGCCCCAGCAAACGCAACTGCTCGCCCATGGCGGCAATGTTGGAGCGCGTCCACTCGCCAGGATGAATCTTGCGTTCAATGGCGGCGTTTTCAGCCGGCAGCCCAAACGCGTCCCAGCCCATGGGGTGAAGCACGTCGAACCCGCACATGCGCTTATAGCGCGCCACCACATCGCCCATGGCATAATTGCGCGAATGGCCGACATGAATTTTTCCAGACGGATAGGGAAACATTTCCAGCACATACGCTTTGGCGGAAGCCACACCGCCGCCGGCGCGGCTTCCGGCTTCAAACGCATTCGCTTGGTCCCACGCGGTGCGCCATTTCGGCTCTACCTCGCGCGCATTGTAGCGAGCCATCGTCTGTCATGTCCCCACTGTGCGCGCGGAAGGCTAGCCGTCCAGGGTCGCCGTCTTCAGCTCGCGCGCTTTGGCCAAAATCGCGTTTTCGATCCGGGTCTCAGATTCAGGATCGACAGCCGCGCTAATCCAACCCAACTCATTATTGTAGACTTCTTTATGCAAGGTGAGTTTCAGCGCATCCGACCGCAGGCGCGTGTCCAGAATGGTCACTCGGATTTTGAACCGCTCGGTGGGCAGCTCGGGATTCGTGTACCACTCGGTCAGAATCACGCCGCCAATCGAGTCGGCGAGACTGAGCGGAACAAAGTCGAGCACTTGCAGCGAGGCGCTCCACAAAAAGCTGTTCACGCCAATGCCGTCATCATCCTCGCTTTGCGCATAAACGACTTTGGCCAAATCCTCTGCAGATTCGCCAGACAGCGAAGACTTGCTGGTGTTGCTGCCGCAGGCAGTCAGGCCAGCAATCAATGCGACGACCATCGCAATGCGATCAGGGGCTAAGTTCACGCTTTCACTCCGTAAATTGCCAGTCGGACAGGGCTTTATGTCGGGGCTCGCCAATGCGGCGCGCCTCGCTTCAATCGTGTTAACGTGACATTTGCAGCACACGTTTAGACAAAATCAACATGTCTCAGCCACTTTGGCTAGAGAGTTTTGCTGTGAGCGCGTAGAAGAAAGTCCTGCCCCGGGGGGAAAGGGCTGCCGTGGAGGGGCGATCGCGTGTGCGCCTGCGCCCTAGTAAAGGTGCAGTTTGAAGCGCCGATCGCCCCCCGCGGACAGCCCAATCCAGGAGCAGGACAAGGGACTTGATTTCTCGTCTGTCGATGGGCAGATAAGTTATCGTGAGGAGGATGAGCATGAGATCGGGAGGGGCGAATATCGTTGCGTGCGTCAGCGCCGTCCTCGGCCTGTTCGCAGCTCACGCTCAAGATACTCAATCTGCTGACGATCAGTCATCGGCGCGGTTCGACGTTCAGCTCGAAGATGTGGTGCTGGAGAATGCGGCTTGGAACGAGCGCTTCACGCTTGGACCGGGCGCGCGTCCCTTTACCAATGCAGAGAGCCTATTTGACTATGACGTCGACGTTAACGCGGGCGCCAATTGGGGATTTACCCTGAAGCTGGAAAATGTGGACGAAGAGGCATTTGACCTCGAAGCCATTCGAGCAGGCGCTTACTTCGATTTCACGCCGCGTCTTCGTTTCGGCGGCCAATTGAGCTTCTCCTCATCGTCGTCCGATCTCGATTTTGCGCTGGAAGACACGCGCGACAATTCTTCTGAGATCAAAATCCGCTCAGCCTTCCGGTTCTAATCTAGCGCGTTTGTGCTCTCGCCATCTGTGGTTAATGCAGCATCGATGACGGCAAAGCCGCGTGCGCTCGATTGCAATCGGCGCGCCGTCACCCTCCGCACTCCTCCCAACGCGTAAACCGGACAGTCAACGCTGTTGGCCATTGCGGCAAAACGCAGCGGGCCCAATGTGGAGCGCTCGGCGGCCGACGCGCTGCGCGTTGCAAACACCGGAGAGAGCAGCGCCGCGTCGACACCAATTTCAGCCGCTCTCACAAGCGCGGTTTGGCCATGTGCGGCGATCGTTGAAATCCAATTTGATCGCCGATGACGCCACACACGCGCATGGCGCCAGTGCCGCTCGGGCCAATGCACGCCGTCAGCGCCAACGGTTCCCGCAAGATACGGATCGGCAGCGATCAAGAGCGCCGCCCGACGCTGTTGAGTTGCTTCACGCAAGGCGAGCGCCACCTCACTTCGGTCGGGTTCGCCGAAATGGCGGTAGATCAGTCCCGTCCCGGCTGGCAGGCGCCGCGCCACAGCCACCGGATCAGGCATGCGTTCAGGATCGGTCAAAACCAGCAATCCAGGCGCTTGAGCGGCCAAAACCCGGCGATGCGGCAATTGTGAAGCGACCCTTGCCAAAGCGGCGAGTTCGGGTGCAGGTCTCAATGTCATGACGCAAAACCTCAATCACCAAGACGGCGTCGATAAGCGGCGCGCGCAAATCCTGGACAGAATTGCCGCCGCCGCCCGCAGTGTGGGCCGCGACCCGGACTCCATCACCCTCACGGCAGTGAGCAAAAAGCAACCCGATGTGCGCGTGGATGCGGCCTTGACGGCCGGGCAGCGTGTGTTTGGCGAAAACCGGGTACAAGAAGCGCACACGCGATGGCGCGAGCGGCGCGCACTATTTGCCGACCTTGAACTGCGCCTTGTCGGTCCGCTGCAATCAAACAAGGCGGAGGCGGCAACGTCTTTCTTTGATGTGATTGAAACCTTGGATCGCGAAAAACTGGCTCGGGCGCTCGCCGCCGCCATGGAGAAAACCGGGGCGTCTCCGCGCCTCTTCGTGCAGATCAACACCGGTGAAGAGGCGCAAAAGGCCGGCGTGCCGCCTTTGGAGGCGGATGAATTTATCTCGTCCATGCGCCAAAGCTTTCAGTTTGAGATCGAAGGGCTAATGTGCATCCCGCCGATCGACGAAGAACCGGCGCTTCACTTTTCATTGCTGGCTGACATCGCCAAGCGCAATGGGGTGCCGAAACTCTCAATGGGCATGAGCAGCGACTTTGAAACTGCGATCCGCCATGGCGCCACCCATGTACGCGTGGGCAGCGCCTTGTTCGGAGAACGTCCTGGCTAGCCGGTCTGTTCGGCGAGCACAGTGTTGATCTGTTCGTAAAATGCCTCGGGCTGATCGAACATGATGAAATGTTTCGCATCGGGGATCATGATCACACCGGCGTCGGCGTTGGCCGCATATGCGCCCGTCCAAAATGCGGTGCTTGACGCTTGGTCGAACGGCATATCCGGATGCCAAGCGGCAAGCACGGTGATTGGCGGCTCGATTGCCGCCAATTGAGGGCGCATGTCTTCGAGCATCAGCTCGTAGAATGCCTGCGCCATGGTCGCCCGATCACTATCCAGCGACCACTGCGTCACCTCATCCAGATGGGCGTGATTGGCAAGATAGATTGATGCCAGCGCGCCGCGTTGAGACTGCTCGAAAGTGGCTTGGTCTTGATTGAGGAGCGTATCGCGAAATGTCGCAGCTTGACCGGCCATGGATTCAGGCGTGGCGGCCGGGCCTGCGATAATCACCGCGTAATACGGCAAAGCGTCGACAATGACGGCATGCTCCACCAAATCGGGGCGCTCATGTGAAAGCATCAAGGTGAGCAGCCCCCCCATGCTATGGCCGACAATAACGGCGCCGTCTGGCGCCTGAGCCTCCAAATGCGCGATCAAGTCGTCGAGAATACTATCGAGCAACGCCTCGGTCTCCCCGGCGGCCGGCGCCCCGGCAAATCCGGCGACCTGCGCGACGTGGACGGTATGACCATCGGCGAGCGCGTTCACCGACCCATCCCAGACGGCCGCGGAGGACGCGAGGCCGGGAATGAACACGAGGTCGGGTCCCGCGCCAGAAACTGTGAAGCTGACATAGGACGGCGCTTCAAGCGGCGTGTCCACGCCGGCCGCTTGCGCGGCTGGCGCCGTCGATGTGTCCGGCTGGGCGGCCGGCTGATCCGCTTCTGGCGCGGCGGCGGGCGTATCGTCGGACTGGGAACACGCCATCAACAATACTGATAATAGTCCAACAATCAGAACGCGCATGGTGCATCCCCTCAAGTCGTGCATAGCAACAGGATTGGCCCACGCCTTTTACGCTAGTCTGCCTTTCGACACGAGCGAATTCATCGGCCCCTGGCGTGAAGGCTGCGCACGCGGCAAACTGTCCACATGGCCCAGTTCCGCACCATAGTGATTTATGCGCTTGTCCTGGCTCTGGTCGCTTTTGCGCTAGAATGGGCGGAATACCAATATCTGACACGCGCCTTTGCCGCCGAGATCTACATTGTCCTCATCGCGTTGGGGTTTACCGCTCTGGGGATTTGGTTGGGGGCCCGGCTGACCCAAAAACCCCATCAGCCCTTTGCCAAAAACGAGCAGGCGCTTCGGACCCTCGGCGTTACGCCGCGCGAATACGCTGTTCTCGAGCTTATTGCCGAGGGGCGGTCAAATAAGGAAATCGCGCGAAGTTTGGGCGTGTCGCCCAATACGGTGAAGACACATATTTCGCGTTTGTTCACAAAGCTCGACGCACAGCGGCGGATTCAAGCAATCGAACGGGCGCGCAGTCTTCGACTTATCCCGTAGCGGAAAAATTGGGGTCATTCTGATGGGTGATCGGGCCCGATCACCCTTATGGGCGACTGCCGCAACGTTCTTGATCAGCGTAGATTGGGGCCATTATTCACGGGCAAATGGGAGACAACGCCATGTGGAGATTCGCGCTTGTTTACGGCGGCGCAGCCGGATTGATCACCATCATTGTTATGACCGCAGGGATTGCGTCATCAGATGGTCAGGGCGTGCTGGGCTCTCAAGCGGTGGGCTATCTCATCATGCTTGTGGCGATGTCGTTGATCTTCGTGGGGATCAAACGCTATCGCGACACGGAATGCGGCGGCGTGATTAAATTTCTCCCCGCTTTTGGCTTGGGTCTCGGCATGGCCGCTGTTGCGGGCGTCGCCTATGTTATTGTTTGGGAGATCTATTTGGCTACGACTGATTATGCTTTCTATGATCAGTATGCGGCGGCGCAGCTCGAGACCAAACGCGCCGCGGGCGCCACGCAAGCTGAACTCGATGCTCTGCGCCAGAGTATGGATATGTTTCAAAATCCAGTGGTGCGTGCGCCAATCACATTTCTAGAGCTGTTTCCCATCGGCTTTGTCATTGCGCTGGTTTCAGCAGCGCTCTTGCGCAATCCAAAAGTCTTTCCAGCGCAGGGACCCGTCATTTGACGGGTTCCTGCACCGGCGAGCTTCGTTGGGAATGTCAGGAGAGCTCGATAATCGCGACGGCGACGGCTTGCTCGATGGTGACCTCAACGCGATCGCCAGTTCTGCGCGCCGACGCAAATTCATAAAGCTCGGGCGCCAAATAGGTGGTTCTGCGCACACCATTGGGACTGACGAACGTGACCAGTCCTGTGTTTTCGTCAAACGACACAAACTCTACCACTGCGTCCGTTACAGCATAGATCGCTCCGCCGGGCTTTTCGCCAAGATCTGCGCGAGTTGCGTCAATTTCCGTGGCTTCACCGCCGGGATCGTCGTCGTCGGCCATTTGCAGCGTTACGGCTTCAAAATACGTCATGCTGACCACGTCACCGGACTCCAACTGGGCGAGATTGCGCACTTCCGGTCCCGCGGTGACCGTGGTCGCGGCGCCGTCATCGAAAGTGAGCAGGACTTGGCGTGTGTCCATGTCCACGGTTTGAACGGTGGCATTGACCGTTCGCAGATCTTCGCGCGAAGCATACCGAGGATCGTTACTATGTCCGCAAGCGGTGACGCCGACGAGAGCGCCAACGAGTACGGCGAGTTGTATTGATTTTGTCAGTTTAGACATGTCCCATCCCTCAAATTGATGACTCCGCGTGAACGGTATCTGAGGGTGAGAGTGGGGGGCAAGAATTCTGAACAGTTCGTGCTGTGGGCTTCGTGAATTCGCATGTCTAGGGCAACGCGGCTTTTTCCTTGGCTAAAGTGACGTCGCAGTGGCCCGTCCATCACTGACGATCATCACATCACCCCGCTGAGAGTGTCGCAAAATTTCCAATAGATCAGGTCTTGCCACCGCAATGCAGCCTTCGGTGACGTTATAGGGATGGGGATCATCGGCTTCGGCCATTGAGCCGTCCGGCCTCTTCGCACAATGGAGGAAAATCGCAGATCCAGCGCCCGCCATCGGCGGATCATCATTATGCCCCAGAATCACTACAACGTCATAGAGATTGTCGTCGCGCGTCATGACTTCATGGTTTGCCGGGTAGGGCAGTCGGACGGGACGATTGTACGCCCTATCCGCCGGCGCATCACACCAGCCGTCATTGGGCTTGATGGAACGAACGGGCAGGGCTGTGTCTGGCTGGTCAAGTCGGTCTGAACGATACAAAACCCGCCGCAATGCCCAAGCGCCCAGCGGGGTTGCGCCGTCACCTTCGCGCTTGTCGACCGCCCTGACCACGCCTGATCGACCAAACGAACACGCGATGGAGCGTCCGTTCCAAATGAGCTGTCCTCGGCCATCGGCCAAATACTCAGCGGTCAAATTCATCACCCATCCCGCTTAATCTGACGTATAGTCTGCTTGATCAAATAATCCGAGCATGCATATACCAATTCCATGAGCGGGACTAAAACCATCCTTATCGTCGACGATGACGACGATTTGCGCGACGTTATGGCGGAGCAATTTTCGCCATACGACGAATACGACGTGGTCACGACGTCGACGGCCAGTGAGGGAATTGCGCGGGCTGGCGATAAACGCGTTGATCTCATTCTCCTGGATGTGAACTTGCCAGACATGGACGGGCGCGAGGCGTGCAAGATCATGCGGAAAAACGGTGTGCGCACGCCCATCATTATGCTCACAGGTCAGGATACAGATTCCGATCAGGTTCTCGGTTTGGAGGCGGGCGCAAACGACTACGTGACCAAGCCCTTTAAGTTTCAAGTGCTCCTCGCGCGTGTCCGCGCGCATCTGCGCAGCCATGAAGCCAGTGAAGACGCTGTGTTCCAAGTCGGCCCTTATGAGTTTCGTCCCGCCATGAAGCTCTTGGTGACCGAGGACAACCGCAAAGTCCGCCTCACTGAGAAAGAAACCAACATTATGAAGTACCTTTATCGGGCTGGCTCGAAAGCTGTAGCCCGAGATGAGTTGTTGGAAGAAGTGTGGGGATATAACTCCGGCGTCACCACGCACACGCTTGAGACACACGTATATCGGCTGCGTCAAAAGATTGAACCCGATCCCGCTAATGCTCGCCTATTGGTCACCGAAAGCGGCGGCTACCGGCTGGTGCCTTAGCGCGCATGATTGGCGTCACTACTGCGCTCTTGGATAAACCTCGGTATTGTATTGCGCCACGCGGCTTTGCGGCGTGAAGGTCGTCGCTTCGCACAAGGTGATGACCTCACCATTTTCGACCGTTGTAACCCACCAAAATTCCTGGGACTTACTTTTCGGTCCTGACGGATCTGGAAAGCGCTGTTCGAGCATCACGCGCCGGTCAATGCTGTGGAATCTGGCTGCATTACCACGACACGCGACCATACCGCCATCGGCGGTGACGGGTCGGTTAAGCGCGTCCTCGGCCATAGGTTTGTTGGGAGACTGCAAACGCTCAAGCAGTGAAGCCGCATCGGGATGCTGAGCAGGCGTTTGCAGAGCGAAAAAGTTGGTTTCACATCCCGCGCCCGCCCCAGAGGAGTAGACGCCTTTAAGGATGGTATGAACTTCGCCCTCATTCATGAAGTCTATGGCGGCGATTTGCGAAAATTGAGATTCAGAATAAGTCAGCGCCGGTACTGATGCAGGCATTGGCGCAAAACGCAAATTGCCATGTGTCGCCTCACGCTGCGCCTCCACATAGTCGCAGATTTCAGGCGCATCCGGTCGGCCTTCGACCGGCGCCAATACGGGAGGTGGCGTCGCCGCCTCAAAAGTACACAGCCAATTGATGGTGTTGTCTGGCGACTGATAAGCCACATAAACGGGGTAGTGTCGCGGCGTGGGTTCGTCACGCCAGCCGCGATTATAGCGCACATGATAGGTCCGATTGTCGATTTCGATCAGCCGGACCTCGCTGCCCAAAGGGGTCATGTCACCATCGGCCGGCGAGGGCGCGACGGTGAGACCGTCGGGGTCGTCAACCCATATGGTTTCGGTCGCTGAGCTGCCCTCCATCTCAACCCGGACATTATCGGGCTCGCCATCATTGTTGATGTCGATGCGCTCCCACATAGCGTCGCCGAGCGGCAGACCGCCATTGTCACCCGCCAGTGGCGCCACGCCATCAGCGACAGCGCCACAAACAGCACGGGCAATAGCAAACGGGGGCTGATCGTTGGCCTGACCGCACGCGGCGGTAAAGCTGAGAAGCAGACTCAATTCTACACCAAGGCGTGATCTGCCGCGCATATCGTGCCCTCTTAAGTTCATCAGTGTTCAGCTTAATACCGCATCGCGAGGCAGAAGACGAACGGTAATCAGCGTCGGGACATGCCATGGGTAATCAGGCCTCAATCGCCTCAAGCTAAGGCCCACGAGATGATAACCTGTGGATAACTTGTATGCAGAACGGTTTTGGACGGTGTGGTCTCTCTTGCCTTCAGCCAAGTCTTTCGCACAAACTTCCCACATGTCGATGAGTGAACTTCTCACGCACGATGATGCGGCGGCGGACATTCTCGAACGCTTGCGTCAGCCAGTGTCGAAAAAGCTCAAAGCCAGGGCGCTTGCGGCGGATAACTTTCCTTATGCTAAGCGGTTGGGCAGGCGAGATTACAAGGAGCAGCTCGAGCTGCTTCAGATTGAGCTGGCTAAGCTGCAACGCCATGTGCGCGAGACGGGCACACGGATTGTGGCGGTCTTTGAAGGGCGTGACGCTGCAGGCAAAGGCGGAGTGATCAAGCGATTTACGCGCTATCTCAATCCTCGCCATGTTCACGTCGCGGCCCTGGCAGAGCCATGTGAGGCCGAACGCGGACAATGGTATTTTCAGCGCTACATCTCTCATTTTCCAACAGCCGGCGACATCACCTTCTTCGATCGGTCTTGGTATAACCGCGCTGGCGTTGAGCGGGTGTTTGGGTTTTGCACTCCTGAGCAATACCGAGCCCTTCTCGACGAAGCGCCACGATTTGAACGCATGATCCAGCGCGATGGCATTGTGTTTTTCAAATACTGGCTGACCATTGGCAAGCAGACCCAATTGCTGCGCTTTCATGAGCGCGCGACAAATCCGCTCAAAAGCTGGAAGTTATCGCCCATCGACTTGGCTGCGGCGGATTTGTGGGACGAGTACACTGAGGCGAAATGCGCCATGATGCGCGCGACCCATACGCCGACAACGCCGTGGGTCGTCATCCGCGCCAACGACAAGCGCCGGGCCCGGCTCAACACCATGCGCCATTTTCTGTCGCGCTTTGATTATGACGGCAAAAACAACAACGCCATTGGCGACGTCGATCCTCTCATCGTTCGTTCAGGCGAGGAGGAGATGTGATCGGGCCAAGTTAGACGCGCTTTCCAGGGTTTAGCCAGTCCAGCCATTAATTCGCGGCCATAGCGCGTCCGAGCCATCGTCATCGTCGAGCGCGGCGTACGCCTCATACGCCGCCGCGGTCATGCAGACATGGTTGGGCAGGATGCGAACCCGCCGGCCGACAGGCAAAGCGTCGAAGGGCGGGGGGCTTCCATCGCGCTTGGTAATCCGTCCATGTTCTTGGCTCACGGCGGAGACGATCAGATCCCCATCACCTAGGGGCTGGCCGGTGGTCACATCGCACACCAGGCCATAGCCCTGATCCAATGACTGACCCGCCGTGCTGCGATCGTGTGACAGGGCGAGCCCGCCTGCATCGATAAAGACCCGTCCGGCATCGGGCTTTTGCGCGGTCACGGTGGCCAACACGCTCACCGCGATGTCGGCTAACGTCGCCACGCCAATGCCGCATTGCGCCAAGTCTTGGAACACGAACACGCCAGCACAGTGCTCGGTCAGGCCGTCTAAACTGCGCGCATCGGCCAAGGCGGGCGAGGAGCCCATACCGATGGAGGCGCAGGTCAAGCCAGAGTGGTCCAGACGAGCGGCGGTGGCGACCAGAGCGGCGCGATGGGTCTCCACCCGATCAGCGCGTTCATCGCGTGAAAACAAATCATAGGTGGCCCCGGCATAGCTGTAGACGCCGCCGCAATGCAGACCGTCGCGTTCGCGCAGCACCGACACCACTTCATCAATCCGCGGCGCGTGTGGTTGAACCCCGCCGCGAACGCCGTCCACGTCAATTTCGATGATGGCAGTGATCGTCACGCCCGCAGCTTCGGCGCGCTCCGCCATCGCACGTGCGGCGTCGGGGTCGTCGACCAGAATTTCAAAGTGAAGGCCGTTTTTGATCCATGGCGCGACCACGTCCACCTTGTCCGCCGCGAACGGCGAGGTGTAACGCAAATTGGCGATCCCCGCGTGAAAGAACGCCTTTGTCTCAGCCAAGGTCGACACCGCGGCCATGGGCGTGGCTGGGTCAATCATCTCCTTGGCGATGGCGACCGATTTGCAGGTCTTCAGGTGGGGACGCAGTGCGACGCCCAACGCGGCCGCTCGCGCCTTGGCCCGCGCAATGTTGGCCCGCATGCGTTCACGATCGAGGATCAGGGCAGGTGTGGGGAGTGACCATTGCTCCCCCATCACACCACAACCCGGCCCACAACGGGCGCATGATCTGATGGCTTCTCCCAGTCCCGGCAAGCGTCGTGGATGGCGACGGCGTTGCGCGCCACATCGCCCTGGGCGCGGGCGAGGGCGGGGGAGAGCCAGATATGATCGAGCCGCCGGCCCCGGTTTGAGATGCGCCAGTCGCGGGCGCGATAGCTCCACCAGGTGAAGACCTTTTCCGGTTCGGGGATTGCGTCGCGCACCAGATCGGCGAACCCGCCCGCATCCTGCACACCCTTCAGACCTTCGGTTTCCACTGGCGTATGGCTGACCACCTTCAGCAATTGTTTGTGGCTCCACACGTCATGCTCGCCCGGCGCGATGTTGAGATCGCCGGTGACGATGACGGCTTCCTTCTCCAGGCGCGTTCGACCGGCCCGATACTGCGATGTCAGGCGGTCGATGAAATCCAGCTTGTGCGCGAATTTGGGATTGATCTTGGGATCGGGTTCGTCCCCGCCCGCAGGCACATAGTAATTGTGGACCTCCACGCCATTGACGGCGGTGACCACACAACGCGCCTCTCCCCTTTGGCACACGTCTGGGCCGGGGCGCTGCTCCAAGGGTAGGCGCGAGACCGTGGCCACGCCATGCATGCCCTTTTGACCGGCAATGGCAATGTGCGGATAGCCGGCCTCTTCAAAGGCCTTTGTTGGAAATTGGCTCTCGTGGCACTTGATTTCTTGCAGGCAGAGCACGTCTGGCGCGGCGTCAGCGAGGAATCGACGCACTTGGTCGATGCGCAAGCGCACTGAATTGATGTTCCAGGTGGCGATGGTGAGGGCTTGGGCAGTCATGACGCAAAGACTTAAGCGAATTTGCCTGACGATCGAAAGGTTTTCACCAAATTAGAGAATATTGAGCGTTTGGCCTGCCAGGCCAATGACCCAACGCCCCTGGAGGTAAAGCCGATGGCGGGCCGCAAAGGGATGGGAGCCTGCTTCTTCCATACTCTCATGTGCGAGTAATGCGAGCGCAGCGCCATTGGCTGCCTGAACGGCGCCGCCCACTGCAGCATTGACCACATGCACATCGGGCATGTCGGCGATGGCGGCGGCGTCCTCCAAGCTGGGTTTTGCGATCTTCGCGGTTTGATCGGCCACATAGGCGAGCACGGCGTTGAGACCCTGCTCGTCGACGGTTTCGAGGGCATCGCCCACCAATCCGACGCGGAGCATTTCTTCGGCTTCCCACGGCGCGGTATCGATATCCAGCGCCTCAGCCGCGTCCGAAGCTTCTTCCCAAGACGTGACAACCGAAGGCGCGGCGTGGGGAAATCCCAGACCATCGAGATATCGTTGCGCCATGACTCGGTCGCCGCCACTCAGCGGCTCGCCCAGGCGTGAAAAATATGACGCCGACTTTATGCTTTGGGCGAAGGCGCGCACACGCAACAATCGTGGCACTTCTTCCAATAGCTCGGCGATGTCGGGGGTCTCGTCCATTGTTGTGAAAGCCTCAATATAAAAGACGCCCGACTGAGAGGGGGGGATCAGCCGGGCGTCTGCTGTGCTTCCACAGCTTGCGCCGGGAGGGGATAGAACCGGCGCTTGCCACTTCGCTGGGAACACCGCCGGGGGGAAGTCGGGTTCAAAACTGCGAAGCAGCATGCTGTGTGATATAAGCAACACTAAAGCAGAAAATCAAGAGCTATCTGCGACTTTCTGAGTTCGTGGCGAAAATGTAACGGCAAAGTGATTCGCAATTCAGCCACAATTTGCCGCAAGCTGTTGATGCAAAAGAACAATTAAGAGTCAAGACCGCAAGGAGGTGCGACAGCCTTACTCACCACAATCGCGGTAGCCACCTCGGTCGCGCGGCCAGTCATTGCCGGCGACAAACAAGGATCGATTGAAGGACTCGCCGCGTACGGCGTCCAACAAGCGCGTTTCAGTTTCCTGACCGGTTGAGTCAATCACGGTCCAGCCGCGCAGCTCGATTGCAGGGCGTGCAAAATTCATGGTCAACAAGCCCTCAATATCGTCGCTCTTGTCGCGCAGCGTGATCAGCGCGCCAGCGTCCGTATCGGAAACGGCGACGATTTCCGCATCACGGGCCAAGTCCACATCGTTTTTCAGGAACAGATGCAATGGCGTCGCGCGCAAACTAAATTCATCCACACAGCCCAAGCCCGCATTGCGCATCCGCACCACCGAGCCGTCGGAGATCACCAAATTTGGATCCTCTTGCGGCGCGTCAAACTCAAGCCGCATCAAACCGGGTCGCGAGATGTGCATTTCGCCTGTGGCCTCAGCCACGGCGCCGCTGGAGGGATCGCGGGCCACTTGATGGAAGCGGGCGCGTACGGTGCGCACTTGGTTGAGATAGGCGCTCGCCGCATCCACCACTTCCAGGTCGGCCTCGGTCAATTGATTTTGTTGAGCCGCTGAGCTAGCGGCGGTCGCTATAGTGTTCGCATCTGACACCGTGTCGCCATCCTGCCCATAGGCCGGAGCGAGAGAAAGCGCGCCGATTACGGCCGCTAAAAGCGCAAAGCGTGAAGTCATCATGGCGCTTATGTGCACCTTTGTGGCGTCCGCGCCAAGGCGGATTTGCGGCTCTGACAGGAATTTAATGCTCAGCCGGCATTCAGCTAACGAGGGCTGCTGATTGCTGTCAATCTCAAGCCTCGCCGGCCATGGGTGGTGCGGAAGCGAGAATTTCCCGCCGGCCCGCATGATTGGCCGCTGAAACGACCCCGTTCTCTTCCAAGCGCTCCATAAGAGTGGCCGCCCGATTATAGCCGATGGACAATTTTCGTTGGAGATAGCTCGTCGACGCCCGCCGATCGGTGAGGACGATATCCACGGCCCGTTCGTAAAGCTCATCGTCGCTGGCGCCGGGCGCTGCAGTTGTTGGTGTGGCGCTGGGCGCGGGCGCTTCATCGGGATCTTCTGTGATGCCCTCAACATACTCCGGCGCGGCTTGGGCGCGGAAGAAATTGGCAACCCGTTCAATCTCCTCGTCGGAGACGAACGGACCGTGCAGCCGACGCACGCGCGCGCCGCCAGCCAGATAAAGCAGGTCCCCACGTCCTAGCAATTGTTCCGCGCCCTGTTCACCCAAAATGGTGCGGCTGTCGCCTTTTTGCGGCAGTCGGTAGCTGATGCGTTCCGGGAAGTTGGCTTTAATGGTGCCCGTGATCACATCCACGGAGGGCCGCTGTGTGGCGGTAATCAGATGAATGCCCGCCGCGCGCGCCATTTGCGCCAAGCGCTGGACTAAGCCCTCAATGTCCTTGCCCGCCACTTGCATCAGGTCAGCCATCTCATCAATGATGATGACGATGTACGGCATGATTTCCGCACGCAGGTCTTCCTGGGAAATTTTGGGTTGGCCGGTGTCTTGATCAAAGCCATGCGTGGTGGTCACTTCGATCTCGTCATACCCGTTGGCGATGGCGTCTTCCATGCGCCGATTGAGGCCGGAGATATTGCGCACGCCAATTTTCGACATGAGCGCATAACGCCGCTCCATTTCGCGGCAGGCCCATTTGAGCGCCGCAACAGCCTTTTGCGGATCGGTGAGCACGGGGCTCAACAAATGGGGAATGCCATCATACATGGACAATTCCAACATTTTGGGATCGACCATGATGAAGCGGCAGCGCTCCGGCGGCAGCCGATACATCAGCGACAAAATCATGGCGTTGATGCCCACCGATTTGCCCGAGCCAGTGGCGCCGGCGATCAAGAGGTGAGGCATGCGCGCGAGATCGGCCACAAAAGGTTCGCCGGAAATGGTCTCGCCAAGAACCAAGGGCAGAGCAAGCTTACGGCTATTGTAAGCGTCGCTGGACAAAAGTGTCTTGATGTAGACGGTCTCCAGCCGCGGGGACGGCAACTCAATGCCAATGACGCTCCGTCCGGGCACAACGGCGACTCGCGCCGATTGGGCGCTCAAGCTGCGCGCAATGTCTTCCGACAAGCCAATAATACGCGACGAGCGGACGCCGCGAGCGGGCTCGAATTCAAACATGGTGACCAGCGGACCAGGCTTGGCGCCCACCACCTGACCCTTGACGCCATAGTCGGCCAGTACGTTCTCCAGGTGCTCGGCGCGGTCTTCCAGCATCACATCGTCAGTCAGCGTGCGACGCTCGCGGGCAGGCTCCAGCAAATCCAGATCGGGCAGGGCGATTGCACTGGGCGCTGAGGTCAATCTTGCCTTGGTGCGCTCACGCCGTTTGCCGCCGCCGAAAATGCCCATCAGACCGGTGGGAGCGGGCTCCGGTTGCACTGGGGCGGGAGCGGGCGGCGCGGGCTGCTCGGCCGTTTGCGGCGGGCTTGGGGCAAACTCATCGTCCGTGTTGAGACTCGGACCGGGCGGCAATTGTCGTGTTTGCGGGGTGGACACAGGCTGAAGTTTGACAGGCTCATGGTTGACGCGGCGGGTGAGTGTTTCCACTGCGCGCCGGGCGCGTTCGGCCAATGTGTCCGCCAGACGCGACGCCGTGTCAGCTGCGTCCGCCACATCATTGGGTGTGACGCCGTATCCTGCGAACCCTCCAACAATTGCCCCGGTCAGCCCCATCAGGCCAGCCAGAACACCGGGAAACGGCAACATCAATGATTGCGCCCATGTGGAGAGTTCTGAATATGCAGCATCGCCAAGCACGCCGCCAAGACCGACCGCAAAAGGCCAATTAACGGGGATGGGAAGCGATGATGCAGCGGTGGCCAGGCCGAACACCGTCAAAATACCGGCCAGGACCCGTAGGGTGACCAGCTTCGGCCCACGCCGCCGCGGGCCGTGAACCAACATGGTTACACCCCAGGCAAACAGCATCAGGCCCAACGCGGCCCCGGCCCAACCCAGCCATTGCAAAAGGCTATCGGCCAGCTTGGCGCCCCATGGACCCAGCGCGTTTTGAACGTGCTGGTCGCTGGCCACATTGATGCTGGGATCGAAGGGGTTGTGCGTGATCACCGAAACGACAACGATCACGCCCAAAGCACACAGCGTCAGGCTTGCGATATCATTTCGCCGGCCGCGCATGAAGCGCGTGAACCAATCTTCGTTTACAAATCTTTCGCCGTCCGGCGTATCCGACGCCATGGGTGTAATCCTATTGCCTGCCGAGCGTTCTGGAGTCTCTCCAGATGCCGCGTGCGTGGTTAACGAGACCTTTAAGCCGTCCCCAATTCTATCCCCTAGTGCTTGGCTTATTCGCGCTTTGCCTCAAGCCAATTTTCGCGTTCGCTTTGTCAGCACGCGTAAGATTGTCGCCGCAAAAGACTCTGTTGATTCGGTGTTTCAGGCGCTATTTCCTGTGTATGCAAACCGTTAGCCAAAAGCCTGGGCGAGAATTTGACGTCGATGTCGCCATCATCGGCGGCGGCCTTGTCGGGCTCGCCACAGCGCTCGCGCTCGCCCACGCTGGAGCCACAGTTCAAATTTTTGACGCCCAAGCGCGAGAAACGCAACTGGACAACACGTATGATGGCCGCGCTTCGGCGATAAGCTACGCGAATTTCCGAATGCTTAACGTGCTCGGTGTGAGAGATCGGCTTACTCCCTACGCGTGCCCCATCAAGACCATCATGGTCACCGACGGTCGAATGGGAAGGGGCGCTTCAGGTCGATCGCCCGGTTCGCCATTCTTGCGTTTTGACGCTGATGAAATTGCCGACACAGCCAGCGAACCCCTAGGGTGGATGGTCGAAAACCAAATCATGCGCAGGGTCCTGCTGGATCGAATCGACGCATCTCCTGACATTCGGCTTGCGCAAGGCGCCCAAGTGACGAGCGTTGAGTGCGGCGCAAATGGAGCGGAGGTGTCGTGGGGCGACAAAAAACAGATTAATGCCCGCCTTGTGGTGGGCGCGGACGGAGGACGCTCACGAGTGCGTCACGCTGCGGGCTTGCGCGATTACGGCTGGCGTTATGCTCAGCACGGAATTGTTGCGACCGTAAAGCTGGAGCGCTCACATCAGAATGTGGCGCACGAATTCTTTTTGCCCTCGGGTCCGTTTGCAATCTTACCACTGACCGGCAACCGGGCGAATTTGGTGTGGACTGAGAAGTCAAAGGCCGCACGGGCCGCAATTGCGCTCGATGACGAGGCATTTTTGGAGCAAGTCCAACATCGGATCGGTGATTTTCTTGGCGCCGTGGAATTGGCCGGCCCGCGCTGGGCTTATCCGTTGGACGTGCGCATGGCTGAACAATTCATCGCGGACCGCGCGGTTTTGGTCGGTGATGCGGCGCGCAAGATTCATCCCATCGCAGGTCAAGGCTTCAATCTTGGCCTGAAGGACGCAGCGGTCTTGGCCGAAGTGGTCCATGAGGCGCGCTATGCAGGCTTGGACATTGGCGCTGGTGATGTATTGCGCCGCTATCAGGCGTGGCGACGGTTCGACTCAATGATGCTGATTGCTGCGACCGATGGGTTTAATCGGCTTTTCTCCAATGACTTCGGCCCAATACGATTTGCGCGAGACGTGGGGATGTCAGCGGTCAATCGCATGGGGCCGCTCAGGCGGGCCTTCGCTAGGAATGCGGGCGCGGCAGCGGGCGAAATCCCTCAATTGCTGCGTGGCGAGCCTCTCATCAGCTAAGCATCACGCGCACTTGCGCCTGCTTGGCGAACACGTTCAGCCAATGTGCGCAGGTAAGGCCAAGTGTACAGGCCCGTGTTGTGGCCGTCGTCGAACGTGATGCGCGCTGCATACCGGCCCACAAGCTCAGCCTTCAACACGTCCACGCCGTGGTCTTTTGGAGAGCTCACTGGTTCAGCTCTTCCCTTGGCGCCATGACCGGTGACTTCGGCGCTTGGACTTTGGGAGCGCAAAATTGAATAGGGAATCACAAATTCTTCCCCGTCATCAAAATTAATCAGAAGCACTTTGCGCGCGCGTTGAAAGCGCAGCTCAGTCGGCCATGGTGATCGAGGTCTGGGACTAGCCATCCTCGAGTGCGCGCGCTTCTTCGGGCAACATGATCGGGATGCCGTCACGGATCGGGTAAGCGAGCTTTGCCGATCGGCTGATCAGCTCTTTGGCTTCGCGGTCATACTCCAGAGTTCCGCGGGTAACCGGGCACACCAGGATTTCCAGCAATTTGGGGTCGGGTTCGTGGATTGGTCCGTCGGTGTCGTGCGGAGTTTCGGCGCTCATATTCAGCCTCGTTCGTCGTTCCCGATCAGGCGCTATTGAAGTCCAGTTGAACCATTATTTGCGCTGGAGGCCGACTCAATTTTCATCAATGCGGTCAGTGTGTCCAGCCGAGAGGCGACCGTCTCGGCTTCAAGCAGCGCCTGTTTTTCGGCAGCACTAAACGGGCAAATCATCGCGAGCGAATTGACCAAAATCTCAGGCGGCGCGTTGTCCAGCGCTTCCCATTCCGCGTCCAAATCATGGGCGCGCAGATACCCTGACAACGTCTCAAGAAAGGCGGCGCGGTCGAAAGACGCCATGTTTGGCGAGCTAAGGTCGTGTTCAAATGGGGCAAAGTCCACGTCCGCCATACGGTAGGGCAAATTCGTTTTTGCTTCACCTTTAATCACGTAACGACAGAGCCCTGAGAGGGTGATCAAATACCGTCCGTCGCTTGTCTCTGAATAGCTCGTGAGCCGACCAACACACCCCACGGGCGCTAGGGCGGGCGTCTCAGGCGCGCCGCCGGCCACTGTTTGCACCATGCCGATTAGCCGGTCTCCAATCAGCGCATCATCCACCATGTTCAAATAGCGCGGTTCAAATATGTTCAGTGGCAGCGGCGCCCGCGGCAAGAGCAATGCCCCTGACAAGGGAAACACCGGGATGCGGTCAGGAAGATCTGCAGCTTTTCGGTACGCGATGGCCATGGCGCGAGTCCACGTTGCTTGATGGTTTGACAATTCAAAAAGAATGTCGTTCGCACGCGGCCAAAGTCCAGCCACGATGCAGGCGGTCATGTGAACGAGGGCGCAGCCGGACGCAGTTGGTTTTGTCGCTTAGGCGAACATCAAAGTCGACAATCGACGTCGACCGGCCACTGTGACTGGCGAGGTGGGACCAGCTGCTTCAAACACAGTCAGTAGCTCGGCCTTCGCCGCGCCGTCATTCCAATTGATGTCCGCCAATAAAATTTCAAACAAGTGCTCGGCTGCGCCGTCAAAATCTGCGTTTCCGGCCAGGGCCTTAGCCAAGTCGAGCCGCGCGGCGAAGTCCTTAGGGTCAGCCTCGACTTGAGATCTTAACGCGGCGAGCTCGTCGCTGTCAGCGCTGTTTGACGCCAATTCCAGAGCGGCGCGAACGCCATCAATGCTTGGGTGCTTGGCGCTGTCCGGCGGCGCCGTGTCCAGCACCTCTCGGGCGCGCTCCACATCGTTGCTTGCCAAATAGCACCGCGCCAAACCGGCAATCGCCTCGGCGCGCGTCCCATCATGGTCCAGCGCTTGGGAGTATAACTGTGCAGCGCCAGCCGTATCGCCCTGGGCAAATGTGTCGTCCGCCAACGACAAGAGTTCTTCAAGCGGGTCGCCGGCCGGGGCCATGGCCGCGAGCCGTTCAACGAACTTTTTGATTTCTGAAGCGGGCAGAGCGCCCACAAAGCCATCCACGGGCCGCCCGCCCGCAAACGCAAAAACCGCTGGAATGGATTGCACCCGCAGCTGCGCGCCGATGGCTTGGTGCTCATCCACATTGATTTTGACGAGCTTCACTTTGCCATTGGCTTCGGTAACGGCTTGTTCCAATGCTGGCCCCAACTGTCGACAAGGCCCGCACCATGGCGCCCAAAAATCGACAATGACTGGGGTTGTCTGCGATGTGATCAGCACGTCTTGCTCAAAAGTCTGATCGCTGCCTTCGATCACCAAATCGCCCGCAGCCGCGCCAGCTGCGGGACCGTCACCGCCAATCACTATGCTCATGCAACTCTCCCGACATGGTCAGATGCGCCCAATGAATGCGCCTCTAAATGGGCCCATGTGCGCCCGAGTGCAATTGGGAAGATG
>CAZWVH010000037.1:0-27509 GCA_964636945.1 uncultured Caulobacterales bacterium
ACCATGACCTGGTAGAGGAAAACGGTGCTGTCATCGTTGACGATGCCAACGCCCGACGGGCTGTATTCCACGTCAACGTTCGCAATACCGATACCGCCGCCGATATAAGCAGAGAAGGGCGATGCGCCGAAGGCAAAATCGTAAAATGCGTTACCAGCAAGCCCAAGCGTCTCAATGGAGCCTTGGCCATCAGACACCAAGTCGCCGACCGTAACGCCCAATGGTTCGGTCTGGCTTTCGCCCAGCAGAACACCAGCGTCGATGGTGTCAATCACGCCCAATCCGTCAACAGAAACCCCGGAGTGCGTGTCCACATCATTGCCAGAATACGACACTTCGCCTTCCAGGCGGAAATTGGGGGAAAGCTTGAAACCGTAGGCGCCGCTGACAAAATAGCCGCTGTCAAACTCCGTCGACCACCCCAGTCCCGTACCGCTTGGAATAGTCCCCGCGTCCAAGCCCAGGGCAAAGTCCTCGGTAAAATTGCCAGAATTGTCACTATCGCTCAGCATGCTAAAGCCAGCCGAACCACGCACATACTGCTGTTGAGCAGAGGCTGCACCGGCCAGTGCGCAGGTGATCGCCAATCCAGAAACCATAGCCGTGATTTTCATGAAAACTCCCCTTGTTAGATGATAAAGGCACTACGCTATCGTATATAGCATATACGATATAACAAGCTAGAGGGTTCGCTGACATTGAAGCCAGGCGGCAGGGCGAGCGGGAGCATTCAGATGCACGACAAACGCAATAACCTAGGTTACGCTGCCCGATTAGGGTTCAGCGCGCCGCAAGGCCCGCGTCAATTGGGCCAAGGAAGGGCGCGTATGACGGTCGCAAGTCAAGCGATATCACCCCGAAAGATCGAGCTGCTCGACATGCTCTCGCAAACGGCGCTGCAAGAGACGTCAGCGCCAATCAGCCTGCGTCAGTTTGCAATTCAAGCGGGCGTTTCCGAGCCCACTTTACGGCATCATTTTGACGATCGTCAGGGCTTGGTGATTTCGATTTTGCGTCATGTGGCCGGCCACGCGCGCGAATTCCTGTACCGGTGTGCTCAACCGGGCAAGGACTTTGAGGATTCAGTGCGTGGCTACCTCGATTTGGCCATGGAAGGGTTCGGCAATGATGTGTTCGCGCGCGCGCACGCCTTTGCGCTGGTGGAATCGATTCACGATCCGGTGGTCGCCGAAGCCTATCTGAAAATTGTGATTGAGCCGTCCTTAGCCGCGATTGAAGCGCGTTTAGCGCCGTCACTGGACCCTGAAGGATCTGATCCCACAAAGGTGAGGGAAACGGCGTTCGTGCTGTACTCGCCTGTGCTGCTTGCGATCTTGCACCAGCGTCTTTTGAAGGGAGACGAGGCCCGACCCATGGATTTGCCGAGATTCTTCAATCGCCTGACGGGCATGCTCACGCGCGGGGCGGAGTTCGACTAGCCCAATGTCGGCACAGGCAATGGGCTATTGAGCGGTGCGGATTTGCGCATCACGTTTATTGAACGTTTTCGCGCCCAGAGATGTCTTCCCAGAATTGTTTGGCCCGATCAAAAAAACTCTTGTGCGCCGGATGACAATGCTCGCCGCCTTCAGCGCAAAATTTTTCTAGCAAATCGCGTTGTTTGGCCGAAAGCCGGGTTGGTGTCTCCACGAACACTTCCACATACATGTCACCGCGATTGGGCGTGCGTAGTTTGGGCATGCCTTTACCGCGCAATCGAATTTGCCGTCCTGTTTGTGAGCCCTCGGGAATGCGAACATTGACCCGGCCGCCTTCTATAGTGGGCAGCTCGATCTCGCCGCCCAGCGCTGCCGTGGCCATGGGCACAGGAGCGCGGCAGTAGAGGTCTCCGCCATCACGTTCAAACAGGTCATGGGGGCGCACAGAAACAAAGATGTAGAGGTCGCCGCGCGCTCCGCCACGCGGGCCAGCATCGCCCTCGCCGGCGAGGCGAATGCGCATGCCATCTTCAACGCCAGCTGGGATTTTCACCGAAAGCGTGCGCTCGGTGCGTACGCGGCCCACCGCATCGCAGTCTCCACAGGGGATTTTGACATACCGACCCTGGCCGCCACAGCGCGGACAGGTGCGCTCCATGGTGAAAAATCCCTGTTGGGCGCGAACCCGGCCAGCGCCGCTGCATGTGGGGCACGTTTCGATATCGGTGCCCGGTTCGGCGCCATTGCCGCCACAACGACCACAGGTCTCTGCAGACGGCACACGGATTTCTACGGACTTGCCATCAAAGGCGTCTTCAAGATCGATCTCTAAGTCATAGCGCAGATCCGACCCTCGGCCCGGCCCGCCATGGGATGAACCGCCACGCGTTCGACCAAAAAAGTCGCCAAAAATGTCGTCGAAGTTAGATCCAAATGCGGAGCGGACAATGTCTTCAAAATCAGCATAGCCGCCCGCGCCATTCGCGCCAGCCCCGGCCATGCCGTCCACCCCAGCGTGACCGTAGCGATCATAAGCCGCCCGCTTTTGGGCGTCAGACAGCACCGCGTATGCTTCGTTGATCTGCTTGAATCTGGTTTCCGCTTCGGCGTCGTTGGGGTTGCGGTCAGGGTGATACTGCATCGCAAGTTTGCGATACGCGCTTTTCAACGCCTTGTCGTCTGCGGTGCGATCGACGCCGAGGGTTTGGTAATAGTCAGCTTTACTCATGAACTGGCGGTCTCGTCTTCGCGATCCTCTTCAAGCGAGCACAGGTCATGTCGCTCTTTAGCCGATGAAACGGCCGCAGAGCGAACATGACTGTCATGCGCAATGCAGCTAGGCGCTCTTCTTGTTGTCGTCCACTTCTTCAAATTCAGCATCGACGACACCTTGATCGTCATCTGCCGGTTGGTCTGTGCTAGGCGCCTCGCCTCCGGCTTCGCCGCCGGACGCCTTATACATGGCTTCGCCCAACTTCATCGCCGCTTGCATGAGGGCTTGGGTTTTGCCCTGAATTTCTTTCAGGTCCTCGCCATCTTTCACGGCTTTGAGGTCAGCGATTGCCGTGTCGATGGCCGCCTTGTCATCGCCTGAGACCTTATCGCCAAATTCCTGCAATTGGCTTTCGGTCTGATGGACCAATGCATCAGCCGCGTTTTTGGCCTCCGCCAGCTCGCGCCGTTTCTTGTCGTCGCTGGCGTGAGCTTCGGCGTCTTTGACCATCTGGTCGATGTCTGTATCCGACAATCCGCCAGAGGCCTGGATTCGAATGGCCTGTTCCTTGCCCGTGGCCTTGTCCTTGGCCGAGACGTTCACAATGCCATTGGCGTCAATGTCGAACGTGACTTCCACTTGCGGCATGCCGCGCGGCGCTGGCGGAATTCCCACCAGATCAAATTGGCCGAGCAGCTTGTTATCCGCCGCCATTTCCCGTTCGCCTTGGAAGACGCGGATCGTCACAGCCGCCTGGTTGTCCTCAGCGGTTGAGAACACCTGCGACTTTTTCATTGGTATGGTGGTGTTGCGCTCAATCAGCCGTGTGAACACGCCGCCCAGGGTTTCGATACCCAAGCTCAGCGGAGTGACGTCAAGCAACAACACGTCTTTCACATCGCCCTGCAATACGCCCGCTTGAATCGCGGCGCCCATGGCGACAACTTCGTCAGGGTTCACCCCTTTATGGGGCTCGCGGCCGAAGAAATTCTTCACCACTTCTTGGATTTTCGGCATGCGTGTCATGCCGCCCACCAGAACCACGTCTTCAATGTCGCTCGCCGCCACGCCGGCGTCTTTCAGCGCCGCCTTGCAGGGCTCAATGGTCCGCTGGACCAAATCTTCCACCAGCGTTTCCAGCTTGGCGCGGGTCAGCTTCATGTTCAGGTGTTTGGGCCCAGACGCATCAGCAGTGATGAAGGGCAGGTTCACTTCGTATTGGGCGGCGGAGGAAAGCTCTTTCTTCGCCTTTTCAGCCTCTTCTTTCAGACGCTGCAGGGCGAGTTTGTCATTGCGCAAATCAATCCCGGCATCCTTTTTAAACTCGCTGGCCAGATATTCGACTATGCGCATGTCGAAGTCTTCACCGCCTAAGAACGTATCGCCGTTGGTGGCTTTGACTTCAAACACGCCATCGCCGATTTCCAAGATCGAGACGTCAAATGTGCCGCCACCTAAGTCGTAGACGGCGATGGTCCTGCCTTCTTGTTTATCAAGACCATAGGCGAGCGCGGCGGCAGTGGGTTCGTTGATGATGCGCAGCACTTCCAAACCGGCGATTTTGCCAGCGTCTTTGGTTGCTTGGCGCTGAGCGTCGTTGAAGTAGGCGGGAACCGTAATGACGGCCTGTGTGACGGGCTGGCCAAGGTAGGACTCCGCCGTTTCCTTCATTTTTTGTAAGACGAAGGCAGAAATCTCGGATGGCGCGAATTGTTTATCGCGGCCTTGCACCCAAGCGTCGCCATTGGGACCGGGCACAATTCTATAGGGAACCATGTCCACGTCTTTTTTGACGGTGGGGTCGTCCATATTGCGGCCAATCAGGCGCTTAATGGCGAAGAATGTGTGTTCCGGATTGGTAACCGCTTGGCGTTTGGCGGGCTGACCAATCAGGCGCTCGCCATCTTCAGTAAAGGCTACAACCGACGGCGTCGTGCGCGAGCCCTCTGAATTTTCGATCACCTTTGCGGCCTTGCCGTCCATGACGGCGACGCACGAGTTGGTTGTACCCAGATCGATGCCGATCACTTTGCTCATTCTTATCGCTCCTTCCGGCAAGTCGCCTGCGGACCCGAAGCGCCCAGTTTGCGACTCCCCAATGCGCTGCGCCATTTTGGGCGCTTCGTGGTGTTTCGTTTGATCTCGCGGGCGAAAACGCCGCGAACAATCGCGGATATGGGGGGATGCGCCGTTTCTCGCAAGGGCCTTGACAACGCTGTGGCTTGCCATCCACGTCGCAAACGGCGAT
This sequence comes from uncultured Caulobacterales bacterium, assembly GCA_964636945.1. Taxonomy (GTDB): domain Bacteria; phylum Pseudomonadota; class Alphaproteobacteria; order Caulobacterales; family Maricaulaceae; genus CAZADA01. The sequence continues at coordinate 4,901 of CAZWVH010000037.1, forward strand.
CTTCAACAGCTGTAAGCGTGGAGGACGTGGCGATGAGCACAGCAATATCGGACACAGTCCGGCGTTGGCGGGGGCCGGCTTACGCCGTGCTTACAGGGTTTGCGCTGACATCGTGCTTTTTTAACGCGTCGCGCGTGCCCGCAATCCCCGCCGACTCACGCCTGGACGCGTCGCCTCTGCCCGACGGATATTATTGTGTAATCGAGGCTGATTCTGATCTCGAAGATCGACTCGACGAGGCTGATTGTGGCCAATGGCGCTTTGACGCTGTCGCCAAAGAGCTGATCATTGAGCCCGACGATCCTGACGAGCGAACCGGCTTCGCCCTGGCGCGGCTCAATCGCGGCGTCGTGCTGATGCAAGCCTATGATGAAGATTTCGAGGGATATTACTTGGTGTATGCGATCATGCGCGAGGGCGGCGCGGTGTTTTTGCCGGCCATCGAAACACACGAGGCTGACGTGCTGCGCGCTCAGGCGCTGGGCGTGGCGGTGGCCGAAGGTGATGACTTGCTCAGTGTCGAGGCTGGAGACGCAGCCGCAGTGCTCGAGCTATTCAACGATGCGTCCGGACGTCGATTTGACGCGGCGCTGCGCGATCCGCAGCTGGCGGATCAGATCTATTCCGACAGTGTCTATGTCGTGCATATGGGCGATAGCCTGCCTGACAGTTTGCCTAAAATTCGCGAGTTTAAGCCAGTGATGGACAAGCTTGATTGGGCCATCGAACGCGCCATGACGTTGGAGTAGGCTGCGGCGCCAATGAGTGGTTTTGCACTCCCCCAAGGCTTTCGCTTTTTGCCGGACTATTTTGACAGGGCGGCCCAGCGCGCGCTCCTGGACGGCGTTCTGACCTCCATGCGCGAGGCGGATGCGCCCTTCTTTCAGCCGCGCATGCCGCGCACCGGCCAGCCCATGTCCGTGACCATGAGTAATTTGGGTCCGCTGGGCTGGGTGACGGACAAGGAAAGAGGCTATCGCTATGAGCCGGCCCATCCGACCACGGGCAGACCTTGGCCACCTCTGCCCAAAGCGCTGCTCGACCTGTGGAATGAGGTCGCGGACTATCCCGCCCCGCCTGAGGCGTGCTTGGTCAATCATTACGGTGACGGCGCCAAAATGGGCATGCATATTGATTGGGACGAGCGGGCGACGGACGCCGCCGTGGTGTCGGTGTCCCTGGGCGACCGCGCCCTGTTTCGACTGGGCGGGCCTAAGCGTTCCGACAAAGCCGTGTCGATGAAGCTCAATTCGGGCGATGTGGTGGTGCTCGGCGGGGCGTCGCGGCGTTGCTATCACGGCGTCAGCCGCATTTATCCCGGCACGTCGACGCTCTTAGCCGAAGCTGGATTGACGCAGGGCGGGCGGATCAACCTCACCCTGCGCCGTGTGAACTTGCCAGCCTAATTCAGGCAGTCGGACAAAAACGCGTCCATTTCTTGGAAAAAGCGCAGGCTGTTCGCGCCAATGGTTAATCCATGGTCGCCATTTTCCAACTCCACATATTTATGGATAACCCCAGCACGCTCTAGCGCTCGCGCCATGCGTTCGGATTGATCGATGGGCACGACGCGGTCGTCTTCGCCATGGACAAGCAAAACTGGAATTTGAATGTCCTCGGCCCGGCGGGCCGGTGAGTTCTCGCGCAGCATTTCACGATCTTTCCAGATCCGTCCGATATGGCGGGTACGGTATTCGCCATCAACGAAATCCTTTGCGTTATCCAAAATTCGCGGCAGGTCGGAAACACCGGCGAAGCTTACGGCGCATTGATAGAGATCAGGCGTTTTGACCGCGCCCATCAGCGCGGCGTAACCGCCATAGCTCGCGCCGACAATGGCAATGCGGTTCGCATCGGCGTGGCCGTTGGAGATCAGCCATTCCACACCGTCTGTGATGTCGTCCTGCATTTCTTGTCCCCACTGTTCGTCTCCGGCGGCGCGAAATTCTTCGCCATATCCTGCCGAGCCCCTGAAGTTCATTTGCAACACGCCATAACCGCGCGAGGCGAAGTACTGTGTCCATGGATCGAACTGGGCGAAATCGCGGGCGGTGGGCCCGCCGTGTGGGTGAATGACGAAGGGCAGGTCGCGTGCTTCGTCCAGAGAACTGATCCATGGCGGCAAGGTCACGTAGGAGGGGATGGTTAGCCCATCTCGCGCCGAATATGAGGATGCCAGCACTGTTGCGCGCGGGAGACTTGAAAATTGGGGAAGTGTGTCACCTACATGGAGGAGCTGCGGACCCGTGCGATCGTAGATGTAGTAGGAGCCAGGATTGTTCTCGTTGGTAACGAAGACCACCGCATAATCGCCATTGGGTGTTTCGTCGACAATTTTAACATTGGACTCAAGGCTGTATTCAAGAAGATCAATTTCTTCAGCGAAGGAGGCGTCAAGCCAAATCATGCCTTCACCATAACTCACTCCTCTCAGTGTTTGACGATCGGGGCTAAAGACGGGAGACAGCACATCAAGACTTTCATGTTGAAAAATTTTCTCGACGAACTGGTCGCTCTCAATGTCGAATTTATAAAGCCCTGTAGGCCCGCCTTCATGATCTGAACGAACATAAATGATATTGGGGTCTGAAGTAAATTCCACTGGGTCGAAGACTTTGCCCGACGCGAACACGCGGTGGTCAAAATTTAACCACTTGCCGTCTTCGGTTAGAATTTCCAGAACAGGTTCGCGTTCATTTTTCACGCCGACGCCAATGCGCACAACGCCATTCGCGTCAGTCTCCCAGTCGCTCACATTGCGACGCGAACCTTGTACGCGTTCCGGCGAGCCGCCGGTGACATCCACTTTCCAAACTTCAGGGCTTCCAGGATTGTTCCGATTAAAGGCGATCAGCACCCGATTTGGCTCTTGGGGGAGAAAATCAATGATGTTGTCTTCAATTTGAACCGGCAGTTCTGAGCGTCGGTTGCTGATGACCCGGTGGCGGCGCGATCCATCCGGACGCATCGAGAAGAGGCGTGTTTCTGTTGTTTCAGTATCGAATCGCTCTGCTGCAAAGCGATAACTGACGAGCAGCCGGTCAGCGGAGGCCCAATCCGCCCATCTGGCTTTCACTTCCTCATCGTCGTTCAGTTGCAGAATGGGTGAAATCACGTCGTTTTTCCATTCAAATACAGTTAGAGTATAAAGTCCGTCGTTCTCCACAAATGCTGAGATGTATTTCCCGTTCGGCGCCACTTCCAAATCGCGCAGCGCTGGCAGTTTGGCGAAGGCCTCCACCGGCGGCGGCGTATAGCTTTCGCGTGTGACGCCGTCGTCTTGCGCATACAATTGAAACGGACAAACCATCATCGTCGCGCAGCCAATGGCGGCGCGGCGTAATACTTTACTCATTGAGATCAATGTCCCCTCCCCAAAGTCATTTGTACAAGTCAACACCAACCGACTTGGGGGCGCAAGGATAGTTAAGCCCGGGCGGACCAGGTTATTTTGAGGACGCCTGGCTCGGCCTAGGTTGACGTATCCTCATTGTGTTCTTTTTGTTCGTTCTGCGTCGCATGCTCGTTGGATTGGGACTCAGCCCCGGTTTCTTGGGCAGGGACCGGTCCAGGCGGCGTTTGTTCCGTGGCGACAACAGGCTGAGGCGGGTGGCCAGCCGACACCGCAACCATAGCCGGGCGCAGGGTGCGTTCGCCAATACGCCAGCCCAGTTGCACGATCTCGGCGATGGTGTCTTTGGGATGTTCAGACGGAATTTGAGCAGCGGCCTGGTGGACATTGGGATCGAATTTTTCGCCTCGTTCGGTGGCGATACGCTCCACGCCGTGACGGCCAAGCACCGCATGGAGTTCTTTTTCGATCATTTCCACGCCCGTAAGCAGGCTCTGTCCGGCCTCACCCATTTGCGAGCGCGCGGCTTGGGGCAGTGCGTTGAGCGCGCGTTCAAAATTATCCGCCACTGACAGCAGATCGCGCGCTAGGCTGGAGACGGCGTACTTGCGGCTATCGGCGATTTCCTTGGCGGCCTGCTTGCGAACATTGTCGGCCTCGGCCACGGCGCGCAGCAACTTATCGCGGATTTCTTCCAAGCTTTGCTGGGGATCAGACGCGGCCTCGTCAGGCGTCTCGGCGGCCGTGTCCGCTGCTGCGCGTTCATTGGCGTTTTCCGATGCGTCGTCGTCGGCAGGCGCGTCAGGTTTTTCGTTTTCATGGACATCGTTGGGATTCATGAGGCGGCTCCGTCTGTATAGTCATCAGATTGGTCAAGCAGGCGGCCAACAACGCGCGCAGTATAGTCCACCAAAGGAATGACACGCGCATAATTCAGCCGGGTGGGTCCGATCACGCCAAGCGCACCCACCACGCGTTGCTCGGCGTTTGTGTAGGGTGCGGCGATCACACTAGAACCGGAAAGTCCGAACAAAGGGTTTTCCGCTCCAATAAATATCTTAACGCCTTGTGCTTCGCGGGCTTGGTCAAGCAAGGTAATCAAGTCTTCTTTGCGCTCGATTTCGTCGAACAATAGGCGGATGCGTTCCAATTCGCCGGCGGCGTCGATGTTCTCCAACAAATTTGAGGCGCCACGCACAATCAAGGCGCGCTTAGACTCCCCCCCGCCCCAATGGGCAAGGCCGATTTTGATCAGACCTTCGGCCAACGCGTCAAGTTGCGCACGCCCTTCCTCAAGTTCGCGCAGAATGCGCGCACGAGCCTCGGAAAAGCCCAGACCCTTGACTCGATTCGACAAATAGTTGCCAGCCTCGGTCAAGGCTGCGGGCGTCACACCTGGCGGAAGCGTGATCAGCCGGTTCTCGACCTGGCCGTCTTCGAACACCACCACGGCTAGCGCCTCATGCTGGCTCAGCGCCACAAACTCCACGTGGCGCAGGGAAGCCTCGTGGGTCGGGCTGACGACAAGGCCGGCGCCGCCGGCAAGCCCAGACAAAAACTGTGATGCGCGTTCGAGTACGGTTTCAACCGAAGCCGGCGAACCGGCCACCCGCGATTCAATGGCGGTGCGCTCTTCGGGGCTGACGTCACCCACCTCTAGCAGCCCATCCACAAATAGGCGCAAGCCTGCCTGGGTTGGCAGCCTGCCCGCGGACACATGCGGGGCGCTCAATAGACCCAGCTGCACGAGGTCTTGCATAGTGTTGCGGATGCTGGCCGGCGAGAGTGACAGGTCCTCAGCCTTTGACAAGGTTCGAGAGCCGACGGCTTCACCCGTTTCCAAATAGGTTTCGACAATGGCGCGGAATATGTCGCGCGAACGTTTGTCCAGATCCGCAATGTGCAAGGGGCGTTGCATCTGACCAATGGTATCCTTTGCGGTTTGATTCGTTGATTGTTTTCCCGCGTTGCTCATCGCGACGTGCATGTAAGTGTGATCGTGGATCGGGACAAGCGGCGCCGCATCGAGTGGACGCGCGCACAATGTGCCGCTAGCCAGAGATAGGTGCTGGAGCAGTGAGCGATGTCGCAAGGCAATAAGTTGGGAAAGCGCAGACCAGTCGCGGTCGGACTGGTGCTCGGTCTGGCGGCGTTTGTGCTTTTCGCCATTCGACTGGGCCAGCCGGGGGCGCTTAACTTTGATGAGTCGCACTATGTGCCTGCGGCGCGCGCAATCTTAGAACTTGAACGCAACACCAATCCGGAACACCCGCTGTTCGCTAAAATCATGATCGCTGGTGGCATGTATGTGCTTGGCGATCAGCCGGTGGGCTGGCGCATCGCCAGCGTTTTAGCCGGCGTGATCTGCATCATTGGCGTCTATGGCGTGGCGATGAGCCTATTACGCAGTGTCGCCGCCGCAGCATTTGCCGCTGTTCTGACCATGGCCAATCATTTGGTGTTCATCCATGCGCGCATCGCCATGTTGGACATTTTTATGGCCGGCTTTTTCTTGCTGGGCCTGGCGTTTTATTTTTCCAGCATGCGCGCCGAGGCGCGACGCACGCACCGAATGTTGTTGGCCGCCGGTGTATGTTTCGGATTGGCCATGGCCTCAAAATGGGCGGCAATCCCTTATGTGTTCTTTGTCGGCGCAGGCTTTGTCTTCATAAAGGTCTGGGCGGCCGTGCTGGCCGGAGCGGGCGGACCGTTGTCGATCGGTTTGCATCGACTATCGAACCCCTGGCCCCGCGTCTCGGCATTGGGCGGGGGGTGTCTGCTGACCATTGCCGCCTTGGCGACCTATTTCGCCACGTTCACCCCAGCCTTCTTCTTCGAGCAAAATCCGCTGACATTCAGCGATGTGATCAGTAGTCAGTTCGACATGCTCTCGCGCCAATCACAGCGATTGGCGGCGCACACCTATCAGAGTGATTGGTGGCAGTGGCCCTATATTGGCCGGGCGATTTGGTACTTCTACGAACCGATCGGAGGCGTCCAGCGTGGCGTTGTGCTGATTGGCAATCCGGTGATCATGTTTGGCGGTTTGGTTGCCGTTGCATATTGCCTGGTCATGGGTGCGCGCGAACGCAGCGTGTCGCTGCTGATGTGCGGGGGGCTGTTCGTGCTCAGCTATGTGGTTTGGCCAATCATGCCGAAGAAGATCGGTTTTTATTATTACTATCTCACCCCAGCAATCATGTTGAGTTTCGCGCTCGCCGGCATGGCGCTCGACATGGTGCGCCGGTTTCCATCGTTCTGGTCGAAGGCGATAGTTGGCGTCTATGGAGCTGCGTGTCTGGCCATATTTGCCTATTTTTATCCGATCATCTCAGCCATGCCATTGGATGGTGATTATGCGTTTCTTCGTTGGGCCTGGTTTGATACATGGCGGTGAGCGCGCAACCGCGTTGTGAAGCAAAACTCTACTCAAGAAGGCAGAACCTATGGTCACGTCATCCCTGGCGTCGCGCCCCTCAGGGCGAGCGGCGGATGAATTACGAGCCGTCACTCTCGAAACATCCGGCTGGGCCAAGCATGCTGAGGGCGTGTGCCTCGCCAAGTTTGGCGACACGCATGTCCTTTGTGCGGCTTCATTTGAGCAAACCTCACCGCCCTGGCTTCGCGGTTCCGGTAAGGGCTGGGTGACGGCTGAGTACGGCATGCTGCCGCGTGCGACACACACGCGGAGCCGACGCGAGGCTGCAGCCGGCAAGCAGTCTGGACGCACCCAGGAAATTCAACGCCTTATCGGCCGTTCTTTGCGGGCATGCGTGGATCTCAAAGCGCTGGGAGAAGCCCAGATTACACTCGATTGCGACGTGCTGCAGGCTGATGGAGGGACGCGCACCGCCGCAATCACCGGCGCGTGGGTCGCCCTTAAACGCGCTTGTTTGTACCTGGTTGATGAGGGCGTTTTGAAGTCCGATCCCGTCATTGACCAATGTGCCGCCATTTCCTGTGGACTTTACCAGGGCGAAGCGGTGCTCGATCTGGACTACGCCGAGGATAGCGCGGCCGAGGCGGACGCCAATTTTGTGCTCACCGCCAGCGGCGGATTAATCGAGGTGCAGGCCACGGCGGAGGATCGCGCCTTTACCGACGCCCAGTTCGCTGAGCTAATTGGGCTCGCTAAAAAAGGCTGCGCGGATTTGGGCGAATTGCAGACCCGCGCAGCTAATGGCTAACACGAAGGGTCGGGACGGCGGCATGCAAATTGGGGGGAGAATACCGCCGTCCCCTTGCTTTAACGACGGCGCGCTTTCATTCCGCCGCGTCGCACTCAGCTTCTTCGGGAACGTACTGAAGAATGTCCGCCGGTTGACACTCCAGCTCCCTGCACAACGCCTCAAGAGTGGAAAAGCGCACGGCTTTGGCCTTGCCTGTTTTCAAAATTGAGAGGTTGGCCAATGTGATTCCGACGCGATCGCACAGCTCAGTGAGCGACATGCGGCGGTCCAACAAAACTCGGTCGAGGGTGACGCGGATGGGCATGGCGATCAAATTGTCAATTGTTGATCTTCGCGCAAGCGCGTGCCTTCACGGAACACCTCGGCGATGATGAAAATAACCAAAACGGCGAACCACGCAGTCAAATTGATACTGAGACCTAGGGAGATAATCCGATCGGTTTGGCCGCCAAATGCCGCCACGCCCGCGCCGATTAAGGCCCCCAAGCCAAATCGCGCCAATTCGTAACCTGCTATGGTCATCCAAATCACCCGCAGCCGGCGGGCGTTGCTGGGCACAAATGGATCACGGTCCGCCACGGTTGCGACAATCCCTTGCAGTTGCCGAATCACCAAGAGAATGGCCCCAATCATCCCGACAGCGATGAGCCAATGGAACAGCTCCGCGTACCAAGGGGCTGAAGGCGACACGCTCATCATGTTAGAAATCTGGAAGGGTTCGCCGGAGATATGCACGTAAGCGGACATGGCCGCCATAACGCCCATGACAATGAGCACAGTAATGGCTAACGCGTGTGCGACGCGTAAGATGAGCGTGGCCCAGCGGGTCACGGTGTCGTCGGCTCTCGAATGCACAGCGGCCTCTTTTCGAATGACCAAATTCTATGATTTGTTGAAAAACAATAAGGCGAACACGGGACGCAATCAAGTGATAGCCGTCGTGAAACACGGCCGTGGATGGGGGCTGATATGATGAGCAAACTGGTAGTGGCCAGCCACAATTTAGGGAAACTCCGGGAGATTCGCGAGTTGCTGGCGCCGTTTGGCGTTGAAACTGTCAGTGCTGACGAACTGGGACTGCCTGAACCCGAAGAAACAGAATCCACCTTTGCTGGCAATGCGGCCCTCAAAGCGCGCGCCGCCGCCGAGGCGACGAATGAGTATGCATTGGCCGATGATTCTGGGTTGGCGGTGACGGCATTGGGCGGAGCGCCCGGTGTTTATTCAGCGCGCTGGGCAGGTGAGCCGCGCGACTTCAACACCGCCATGGGGCGCGTGGAGCGTGAGTTGGCCGCCGCCGGGTCGCATGATCGCAGTGCGGCATTTGTGTGTGTGCTGGCGTTGGCTGCGCCCGATGGATCGGTGGAATTCTACGAGGGACGCGTGGAAGGCGCATTGGTGTTTCCCGGTCGCGGTGATCGCGGCTTTGGGTATGACCCTATCTTTGTGGCGGATGGCGAAACCCAGACCTTTGGCGAGATGGCGCCTGAGCGAAAACACGCCATCAGCCACCGGGCCAAAGCCTTCGAAAAGCTCGTGGCTTCACGGTTCGAAAGATGAGCGACCACACTCGGTCGGGCGATAGCGGTAGTTGGCGATTTGGCGTTTACGTCCACTGGCCATATTGCGCGGCAATCTGTCCTTATTGCGATTTTAACGTGTACCGCGATCGCGGCGAGGATCGTTCTGGACTCATTGCCGCCGTCATCGCGGATATCCAGGGCTGGCGCGAGCGTGTGGGCGCGCGTCAAGTCGAGAGCATATTCCTGGGAGGCGGAACCCCATCGCGGCTGGAGGCGTCGGCCATTGCCAAGATACTGCATGCGATCGACGACGCCTGGGGCATTGTGGCGGACGCGGAGATTTCGTTGGAGGCCAACCCAGAGGACATCTCCCCGCCATTGGTGGAGGCAATGGCCGCCGTGGGCGTCACGCGTCTTTCTCTCGGCATGCAGGCGCTTGATGACACCGCACTCAAATCGCTCGGCCGGTGGCATACAGCCGATGACAGTCGGCGCGCCGCCGAGACTGCGCTCAGTCAGTTCACCAATGTGAGCCTTGATTTGATTTATGCGCGAGAAGGCCAATCGCTTAGTGGCTGGGAGGTCGAATTGCGTGCGGCGGCGGGCATCGGCGCTCACCATCTGTCACTGTACCAATTGACCATTGAACCTGGCACGCCATTTGCAAATCAGGTTCGGCGCGGATCGCTATGTCCCCCCAATGATGACCAAGCGGCCGATTTTTACGAGCTGACGCAGTCGCTGTGTGACGAGTTGGGTTACCCCAGTTACGAAATTTCCAATCATGCGCGATCGAAATCAGCCCAGTCGCGCCACAATCGGCTTTATTGGGAATGCCAGGAATGGGCGGGCGTTGGGCCGGGCGCGCATGGGCGGTATTGGCGCGATGGGCGCCGATGCGCCACCGAGGCTCATCGCCGACCGGAAGCATACTGTGACGCTGTGGGGACTTCGGGATGGGGCGTTGTCAACAGCGAGGTTTTGACGACCAACCAATGCGCCCAGGAATTTTTGCTCATGGGCTTGCGACTGAGCGAAGGCGTTTCGCTTGTACGCTATGGCCAGATCGCGCCCGCGCCACTCTGCGAGCAAGCCATTGCCCAGTTGAGCGGCGCGGGGCTGATTGTGGTCAACGGCGACAGGCTCAGCGTGGCGCGTCACGCTCGGGCGCTGACCGAACGAATCGCCGCTGAATTGATGTCGCCGTAGCGCTAGCTAGCTCTGGCTATCCTCGCCATACCCTGCGCCATAGGGATCATCCGGATTGTAGGCCGCATCTGGATCGTAGTCTTGTCCGCGGCGTGCGGCCACGCCCTCGCCGACCACATAGTCAGCGGCAGGCAGCGAGAATTGCTGAGGCGCCGGGTCGAGCACCTGGAACGAACCGCCTCTGATCTCGAACACAGCCAGGGCGCGTTCGGCCATGCCGTTGGGCGTGAACCTGAACAAACCGTCGGACCCATAAAACCCTTGGGGGTCCATCAGCGCGTCCTGAGTGATGCCCGCTGCGCCTTGGGCTTGCGTCATTACCGACACAAGGGCCACGGCGTCATAGGCGATGCCCGTCAGACGTCGGGGTTGATCGCCATAGGCGTCGAAGTAGGACGCTTCAAATGAGCTTCGGGCCACGGGATCTGGCGCCACGAACCAGGCGCCGTCCAGCACAGGCTCATTCAATAACCGATCGTCGCGCCACAGACTGCCGCCAAGGAATTGCACGACACGTGGGTCGATGTCGAAGCGGGGCAGCAAGGGGGCAAGCGCCAAAATCCGACTTCCGCCTTCGGGCATGACGATGGCGTTATAGCCGCTGAGTTCACTGCCCGGCTTTGCGGCAGACGATGAAACCGCGCGCACCGGATCGGCGAGCTCGACCGCATTGGCGCCGTCGGCGTAAAACTCGTAGGTCATGAACTCAGCCCCGCTGGTGTAGGCTGTGTTCTCGATCACATCGATCGCCTTAAAACCAAATTGCGTGTCCGGCACGAGCGCGGCAATGCGGGTGCGCTCATTGTCAGCCGCATAGCGAACCAGCCGCTGGAGTTCGTTTTCGGGCGTCAGTCCGAGCAGGAATGCGCCCTGTCCCGCCACCGCGCTGTCGTTGGAAAATGCAATCACTGGAGGCCCGTCATTACAGGCCACTGACATCACTGCTTCAACATTGGCTGAATAAAGCGGGCCCAAAATGACGTCCGCGCCGTCCTCAATCGCCGAAATCGCGGCCGCGCGCGCGCCGGGCGCTGTGCCCACCGTGTCTTTGGGGATCAGCACCATGCGCGAATGACCCACGTCGAACAGGGCGAGCTGAGCGGCCTTAAGCATGGAGTCAGCTTCAGCGCGGGCGCCCGCCGAACTTGCCGAAAACGGCAGCAATACGCCAATGCGAACGAGCTGAGCTGCTTGGTCGGCCTTATGCGGCGGGACAATGGGATTGATGTTACATTCTTGCGTGGGTTGCTCAACAACAGGAGCGCGCTCCACCGTCGGTCGTTGCCCCCCAATGGGCGTGGGCGGCGTTTCGCGACCTCCGCCCAGGCTGCCACAGCCCACAGTCAAAATTGCCGCCGCAGCCAATACCGACAGCCGCTTGGCGAACGTGTGAAACGAATTCAACTGACGCGCCCCCGCGCGGATTGCTATTGCCGTCATGATCAGGAACTGTCCCTCCATGGATCCTTTGGGCGACACTAGGCACGCCATCTGGCGAGCGCAAGCACTAGAACCGGGTCTTTATCCGGTCGCGACACCCATTGGAAATTTGCGCGACATTACACTTCGCGCTCTGGATATCCTCGCCAATTGTGACCTGGTTTTGGCGGAAGACACACGAACCACACGCGTTTTGTTTGACGCCTACGGCTTAAAAACGTCGCTTCAGGCCTATCATGAGCACAACGCGGCGGCGCTGAGGCCTGCAATTTTAAGCCGCATTGGCGAGGGACAGGCGATTGGCCTGGTTAGTGACGCCGGTACGCCCTTGATTTCAGACCCGGGCTTCAAACTGGTGCGCGATGTGATTGATGCCGGTGGACCGGTCGTCGCAGCGCCCGGCGCCAGCGCCGTCCTGACGGCCCTCGTGATTGCCGGCCTGCCCACGGATCGGTTTTTCTTCGGCGGTTTTGCGCCAGCCAAGTCGGGACAGCGTCGCGAGGCGTTCACCCAACTGGCAACACTGAGAGCCACCTTGGTCTTCTTTGAAGCAAAGTCGAGGCTTGCCGCCACCCTTGCCGATATGGCGCACGTGTTTGGTGAACGCGATGCGGTGGTGGCGCGTGAACTGACCAAACGCTTTGAACATGTGCGCCGCGCGCCGCTTCCTGACTTGGCCAAGGCCGTGTCCGAGGAGGGCGCGCCCAAGGGGGAGCTTGTGATCTTGGTGGGGCCGCCCCGCCATGATGCATTCTGGGATGTCAATGCGGTCGATGAGGCGCTCCGGCGATTGATCCCAGAACGAGGCGTGAAGGCCGCCTCCGCGGACGTCGCTGACGCCGCCGGGTGGGCCAAGCGCGACGTGTACGCTCGCGCGCTCACCATGAAGTCCGACGATGGGGGCCAATAACAATGCGCGGCCGTGATGATCGACGGCGCGCAGAACAGAGCGGGCGGCGTGCTGAGACCTATGCTGCATGGTCTCTGCAGATGAAGGGCTACCAGGTGCTCGCGCGCCGTCTCCGCAGTCGATCAGGAGAAATTGACCTCATTGTGCGCCGCGGCCGCACCATCGCTTTTGTGGAGGTCAAGCAACGACAACGCCTAGAACAGGCTTTGGACGCCATTACCCAGCAGGCGCGTCAACGCATCGCCAAAGCCGCCCTTGCATGGTGGCGCCAACGCCGAATTCCCCCTGAGTTTGAGATGCGCTTTGACGTGGTGGTGGTGACGCCTCGCCGTTGGCCGCGCCACTTTCCCGGCGCATTGATCGGCCCCGTCGACGATTAATTTGTTCTTTATTCGTTCTTGATTGCGGGGAGGGAGTTTGCTAGCCCTACGTGTGTCTGTGAGGCGGATGGGCGTGGTTGGTTGGCCAGTCTGCGACAGCATTGAGGGGCGGGATGACTGCGAAAATCACAACGGTGGCGTTTGAAGGAGCTGAGGCGCGGCGTGTGGACGTTCAAGTCCAGATCACCGACGGTCAAGCGGGGATGGCTGTGGTGGGCCTGGCCGATAAGGCTGTCGCAGAAAGTCGCGAACGGGTGCGCGCGGCGTTTGCTTCCATCGGTTTGTCTTTGCCGTACAAGCGCGTGATTGTGAACTTGGCGCCGGCCGATTTGCCCAAAGAAGGCGGGCACTACGATTTGCCGATAGCTCTTGCGGTGATGGCGGCCATGAACATTGTGCCGCAAAACGCCTTTGAAGACTATGTCGCCATGGGTGAATTGGCCCTGGACGGCGCATTGGCCTCAACTCCAGGAGCGTTGCCCGCGGCTATGGCGGCCAATGAGGCGGGGCTCAGTCTGATTTGCCCGAAGGAATGCGGACGTGAGGCCGCGTGGGCCGGCGACTTGGACATTGTTGCCGCCGACACGCTTATGGCCATCATCAATCATGTCAAAGGCGTCACAAGCTTGCCCCGACCGTCGCCGGGCGATTTGGACCATGTTGGCGCGGATGGTGATTTGCGCGATGTACGCGGTCAAGAAAACGCCAAGCGCGCGTTGGAGGTTGTCGCCGCCGGGGGACATAACTTGCTGATGGTTGGTCCGCCCGGCGCTGGCAAGTCGATGTTGGCGGCGCGATTGCCGGGTTTGTTGCCGCCCTTGTCAGCCAAAGAATTGCTCGAAGTCAGCATGATCCAATCGGTGGCGGGCCTGCTTAAGCGCGGACGATTGACGCGATCACGCCCGTTTCGCTCGCCGCACCACTCGGCCAGCATGCCGGCGTTGGTCGGCGGCGGCACGCGGGCAAAACCAGGGGAAATATCGCTCGCCCATCACGGCGTCTTATTTTTAGACGAGCTGCCAGAATTCCATCCTCAAGCGCTCGATTCGCTCCGTCAGCCATTGGAGACCGGCCGAGTCAGCGTCGCTCGGGCAGCCCGACACGTCTCCTATCCCGCGCAATTTCAATTGGTGGCCGCCATGAATCCCTGCCGATGCGGCGGTCAAGCCGGTGCGGACGGGCAATCCTGCCGACGCGGTCCGAGATGTGCGGCGGACTATCAGGCCCGCGTGTCCGGGCCTTTAATGGACCGGATTGACATCCGGATTGCACTGCCGCCCGTGCGGCCGTCAGATCTTTCGCTGCCTCCCGCCCGTGAAGGGACAGCCGAGGCGGCCGCGCGTGTGGTGCAGGCGCGAGACGCACAGGCGGCGCGACACGCAGATGGCGGTCGATCTGGTCGACCGGCGTTGAATGCCCGCCTAACCACGTCTGAACTCGATCGGGTGGCCGCGCCGGATGGACCGGGACACGCCCTGCTCAATGAAGCAGCGGAGGTGATGGGACTCACGGCGCGCGGCTATCATCGTGTGCTACGCGTCGCGCGAACTTTAGCCGATTTGGATAACAGTGATGGCGTCCGTAGAAATCATATTGCCGAAGCTCTGTCCTTGCGAAGAGCGGCTCAAGCGCCTGCGTTGAAGAATCTTTAAACGTCTTGTGTATTCTTTGCTATTGTGGACACTTGTGGTGTGGGCAAGAGGTTTGGCAATGGAAACGGGTGCGCTTGTTGTCTTGGATGCCTTGGGCGATCTCGTCGTTCTCTGCAATCAGTCTGGTCGCGTGCTCTATATGAATGGCGCAGTTGCCGAAATCTTCGGTGATGACTCAGATTCCTGGCGATTACACTCAATCGATCAGTTGGGTCTTACAGTAAACGATGTACGCTCTTATGTCGGCCAAACGGGTGTTGTTGGCGTGGCCTACACGCCCCAAGGCGTCGTCCAGGTGGAATGGGGTATCAGCGCACTGCCTGATGGCAAGTTTGTGTTGTGCGGGCGTAATCGCGACGCCGTCGATGAAGGCCAATTGTCATTGTTCGATGCTCTGGACGCGTCGACGGCCGGCGATGTAGAGGTAGAGGCGCCGTTGCTCTTCGCCAAGCGAGACCTCTGGCTGCAAGCCGAATCCATGATAAATTTGGCCGAAGCGCTTGATCGCTCAGTGCTGTCGCCACACCAACACGCTCAGTTATCCGCCCTTAGTGCTGGCGCACGTCAAATCATACGGCTCGCCGATCGCCTGGGGTCGCCACATGGCCCAGAGCAATATCTTAATCCAGGTGCGTTGGATTCCATGAATCTCATCGACGCAGTGTTGGACGCGGTGCGCTCGCTTAGCCCCCATGCCTCAGACAATGCGTTGACCTTGGCTGCGGTTTTGGATCCGTGCGTGCCGGAACGGGTGGAAGCCGATGGCGGGTATGTTCGACAATTGATGTTGAATTTAACCAACGCCGCCATCGGCGAGGCCCGATCAGGCGGCGTGACGGTTTCGCTCCATTGCGAAAATCCGGGCCAGGACACTGCTCACATTCTGATTGCGATCAAATATGGGTGCGAAGACGCCGAAGATCAGACCGTGGAGGCGCCAAGCACGCCGACGGGCAAGATGACAAGTTTTGAGGGCGTGAGCGATGCTGGACCCAGCGACCTTGATCGCGCGCGCGAGGCGTTAGACGCGCTGGGCAGCAATCTGGAAATCTCACAACTGCCCACCGGCGGCGGAGAGTTTCGCGCGCGGCTTCGATTTAAGGCGCTGCAGCATGCCCCAACCCGCTGCGCGAATGGACTTGATGGCGTGAGAATGGCAATCGCCACGCCGAACCTGGTTTTGAGACACGCATTGGCGCAACAGGCCACATGCCTTGGCGCTGACTTGGTGATCCCTCAAAAGGTGCAAGAGCTGCGAGACGGGCTGAATGTGGATGTGTTGTGCGTCGATGAGCGCTGGATGGACCGATCATTGGCTGATGCGCGACACGAGCCGCCGGTGGTGACCGTGTATGATGATTTTTCCGCCACCATCGCCCGGCGGCCCGCGGGTGGCGCTTTGCCGCCTTTGGCTGCGCCCGATGTGTTCCTCAGAAGTGTGCTGCAGGCGCTGAAAGTCTCACACAGCCGATAGGTCCGGCGGGCCGGCGCCGGAGCCAAAGCGGCTCGGTCGCAAATCTGCCGTAAACGAGCAGCGAGCAGGCCTGGCGTGACGCGCTGCGCGGCGCCTCTGATGACGTCCCTAAAAAGCCATGATCACCTGTCTAAGGGCGCTGGACGCACGCCGCGCCAGCGGCGAGGGTTGTGAGATTGGCCTATTGCGTGCGGACACCAAGTACGCTGACGCAGTGCAGTGGTTTCGTCATATCGTCAAAGAGAGCTGAGTATGCCCGATTCCGTTCCAGGACATGTTGCAAAGCGGCCGTGGGGCGACGTCCTCAAGACATTTGCGCGCCCCCGTTTGCTTGCCATGCTGGGCCTTGGATTTTGCGCCGGTCTGCCCTTTTATTTGGTCTACGGCGTTTTGTCGGCTTGGTTGCGCGAAGCGGGTGTCTCGCGAGCGACGATTGGATTTTTTGTTTGGATCGGCCTGTTCTATACGCTCAAATTTATCTGGGCGCCGATCGTTGACCGAATCCGGCTGCCAGGGCTCTACGCCTTGTTCGGCCAGCGGCGCTCTTGGATTGTTTTGGCGCAAGTTGGATTGGTTACTGGGCTTATCGGCGTGGGTTTCAGCAACCCCGAGTCCAGCCTCATGGCGTTGGCGTTGTTCATTCTTCTGGTCGCATTTTCATCGGCCACTCAAGACATCGCCGTGGACGCTTGGCGAATTGAGGCGGCTGAGGATGATGAACAAGCTGCGTTTGCCGCGATGTATCAAGGCGGCTATCGCGCCGGCTTGATTTTAGCAACCACTGGGGCGTTTGCCGTGGCCGGACTGTTATCACCCGATCTGCCTGACGGGCAGGGCGAGGTATACACTCCGCTCGCCTGGTCCGCAGCCTATTGGGCGATGGCTGGACTTATCATTGTTGGGGCGAGCACGGTGCTTTGGGCGGGAGAGCCGTTGCGCATGCGCGATGGTGAGAGTCGCTGGCCTCGATCGGCGGACTGGCCGCGAAATCTGGCCGTGGGATTGAGTTTCATCGCAGCAGCGATCTCCGGCGCGATTGTCTTATTGCAACTCTTGGCGTTGGCGTTGGGTCCAATTGGCGTTGGGTTCACCTGGATATGGAACCTATTGGGCGACACGCCATTGCCCGTTATTGTGCTTTTGGCCGCGGGGCTCGTAGCATTGCCGTTCTATTTGCGTTCCCAGCCGCGTTGGTTGATGATCATTGTGGCCCTAGCGGCGTTGGTCGCGACCTATTTTGCGCTTGGAAGGTTGGGATTGAGTCTGATCCATGGATTCGGCTCGCAAGTATCCGCCGTTAATGTGGGGACAGGGACGCTCCCGGTCTATTTCGCCTTGACGCCATTTGTGTTGGCTACGGCTCTTGTGCCCATCGCGACGCGACTGGGGGACAGCTCCCCTTGGCTGACGCACCCCATTGCTGGCGCTCCACTCGACTTTTTTCGACGGTTCGCGTGGACGGCGTTGTTCATCTTCGCCTTCATCGCCCTTTACCGGATTAGCGATTTCACTATGGGCGTGATGGCCAATCCGCTTTACATCGATATCGGTTACACCAAAGAAGAAATTAGCGCTATTAAAGGCATATTCGGTTGGGTTACGGGGCTTTCTGGCGCCTTTCTTGGCGGCGTGGTCGGGCTGCGCCTGGGGCTGAAGCCAACATTGGTGATTGGCGCCTTGATCACTGTGGCGACAAACTTGGCGTTTGCATGGCTCGCGGCGCACGACTCGTCTGGACTGTGGCGTCTATTTATTGCAGTGGGGGCGGACAATGTGGCGGGAGGGTTCGCGGGCGGCGCCTTGATTGCGTACATGTCGACATTGACCAGTACAGCATTCACCGCCAGTCAGTACGCCATCTTTTCGTCGCTCTACGCCATTTACGGCAAACTCTTGGCCGGATTTTCAGGCGTATTGGCCGACGCAGTGGGGTGGGTCTGGTTTTTCACGATCACCGCTGGTTTTGGCGTTCCGGCCGTGCTTTTGAGTTTGGCCTTGTTCGGCATCGCCACGTATGAACGGGGGCACGCCTCTTCAAAGGTCGCGGCGTCGAGCTGAGTGAGTGCTCACGCACTTATCGATCAACAACTCGTGGAGTCCCATGCCCAATCCGCTCACCAAACTTGGCTCCAGCGCCCTTAAACGTATGAACGCGCTGCGCGGGCCGGTGAGCGTGATGGAGCGGTTTGGCTGTCATTGGGTGCTCTCGAAAGACAATTGGATCGACGCGCGATTGATGGCTTACAAGCCGTTCGAGGCCGAGCAGATCAAGCGCTTTATCGGGTATTTCGCCGAGCATCCGGTGGAGGTCATGTTCGATGTGGGCGCCAATTTCGGGCTCTACTCAATGCTTGCCGGTGTTCGCGGCGGCGTGCAGGAGATCCATGCGTTCGAGCCCGTGGGTCGCAACTACAATCAGCTCTGCGCCAACGTATTCGCCAATCAGTTGGATGATTACGTGTCGACCTACCACATGGCGTTGAGCAATCAGGTCGGCGAGGCGGTCATGCGCGTTGCGCCTCTTTCCTCGGGCGTGTCACGTTTGGCTGAGGCGGACGATCGCGCCGCCGACGCGCAGTTCACAAAAACTGAAACTGTCACCACGGCGCGGCTTGATGACCTCATTCCCGTGTCAGGCCAAGCGATCTACGCCAAGATCGATGTGGAAGGCCATGAACTTTCCGTGCTTGACGGGGCCCGCTCGGTCTTGGCGAACAATCACGGCGCATTGCAGATTGAGGCCTTTGGCGATGCTGGCGGCAAGGCCGTCGCTGAACGCGTCAGCGCCTTGGGGTACGAACATGTGGGGGTCATTGAGCACGATCACTATTTCATCAAGCAGGCCGGGTGATCGCATCTCATGACGACGGCGGACGCACCCGAACGGGCGCCGGCGGCCGCTGCGCCTACGCCCATGATGGCCCAGTTCTTGGAGATCAAGGCGCACGCCCCCGATGCGCTGTTGTTCTACCGGATGGGCGATTTTTACGAGCTGTTTTTCGATGACGCGGTGAAGGCAGCCGAGGCGCTCGACATTGCCCTGACTAAACGCGGCAAGCATTTGGGCGAGGACATTCCCATGTGCGGCGTTCCCGTGGCCACCGCTGAAACCTATCTGGCGCGGCTAATCGCCAAGGGATTTCGCGTCGCGGTATGCGAGCAAACTGAGGATCCCGCCGAAGCGCGTAAGCGCGGGTCAAAATCGGTGGTGCGCCGAGAGATCATCCGCACGGTCACGCCAGGCACCATCACTGAAGAGGCGTTGCTTGACGCGCGAGCGCCGGCCTATGTGGTGGCGATCGCTCCACAGCGGCGCGGGCCGGTCGGGGTGGCTTGGGCGGACGTTTCGACTGGCGTGTTTCAAGCAATCGAAGCAGCGCCAAATGGCCTTACGGATTTGATTTGTGCGCTTTCGCCCAAGGAAGTTTTGGCCCCGGACAATTGGGACTGGGGCGCGCTTTCGTCATGGGCGCCCAATGCAGCCCAAACGCCGCTTCCAGGCGCGCGCTTTCACGCCAAGGCGGGGGTGCGGCGTCTGTGCGAGGCGTTCGACGTCGACACACTCGATGGCTTTGGTGAGTTCACTGAGGCTGAGTGCGCTGCGGCCGGCGCGCTCGTGGACTATCTGACGCTCACTCAAGCGGGCGGACGCGCCCAGCTTCAGCGTTTAGCGCGCCCGCAAGGCGGAACGGGGATGGCGATCGACCCGGCGACGCGCGCCAGCCTGGAGATCATGCAGACCTTGTCCGGGCGCAAATCGGGCTCACTCCTGGCGTGCATTGACCGCACTTTGACCGCGCCCGGCGCGCGTTTGTTGGCCGATTGGCTTGCCAGGCCGTTGACTGATCGAACGCGGATTGCGCAGCGTCACGACTGCATTGGATACTATGTGGCCGATCGATCCTTGTGCGACCGGGTGCGCAACCATTTGCGCGCCAGTAGCGACCCGGCCCGGGCGCTTTCCCGCTTGTTACTCAAGCGCGGCGGGCCGCGCGATTTGGCTCAATTGGCCTCTGCGCTGGCCGCGGGTGGTGAGGCGGCGCGAATACTGCGCGACGCGGTTCATTCTGACCGCCTTGACGGGCCGCCCGAGATGCTGCGCGAAGCAGCGGCCGCGCTCGATCTCGCCCAGCACGCCAAGTTGAGCAGACTAGTGGAGCGCATCGACCGGCTGTTGATTGACAGCCCGCCGGTCAACGCGCGCGAAGGCGGATTTATCCGGCGCGAGGCCGATGAGGCGCTGAATGACGCGCTCAGCCTGCGTGATGACAGCCGTAGGATCGTGGCCGGCATGGAGTCCGAGCTGCGCGAAGCGACAGGGGTGTCAACGCTCAAAATCAAGCACAATAATGTGCTGGGCTATTTCATCGAAGTCCCTGCCAAACATGGCGAGCGCCTGCGCGAGGAGGCCCATGATCACGGACTGATCCATCGTCAGACCATGGCCAATGCTGTGCGGTTTTCCACTGCTCCGCTGGCGGATTTGGAATCGCGGATCGCCGCGGCGGCGGGTGAGGCGCTTGCGCGCGAACTGGCGCTCTTTGACGAGCTTTCCTCTGAGGTGGCGGCGTTGGCTGACAGTGTTCGCGCCGCCGCTGATGCTTTAGCCCTTCTCGATGTGGCGTCCGCCGGTGCGGTGTGGGCGCGCGATGTGGCCGCCATTCGCCCGATGCTTGAAGACACGAGCATCTACGATATCGAGGCGGGCCGCCATCCCGCCGTCGAAGCCGCCGTGCGCAAGGCGGGCGATGCCTACACCGCCAATGATTGCCGTTTGGATGCAGAGGGTGGCGAGGCCCCACGCCTGATGCTGGTCACGGGGCCAAACATGGCCGGCAAGTCCACCTATTTACGTCAGGCCGCGCTGATTGCTGTGTTGGCGCAAGCGGGCTGGTTTGTTCCCGCCAAATCGGCGCGCATTGGCATTGTCGATCGCATTTTCAGCCGGGTTGGCGCAGGCGACGATCTGGCGCGCGGGCGCTCCACTTTCATGATGGAAATGGTGGAAACCGCTGCGATCTTGAATCAAGCGGGGCCGCGATCATTGGTGATCCTGGATGAGATCGGCCGCGGGACGTCCACTTATGACGGCCTCGCCATTGCGTGGGCGACCGCAGAGCATCTGCACAACATCAATCAATGCCGGGCGCTGTTCGCCACGCACTATCATGAGCTGACCGGGCTGGCTGAGCAATTGCCGCACGCGGCCAATGCTTGCCTGCGCGCCAAGGAGTGGAAGGGCGATCTGGTGTTCCTGCACGAGGTGGCGTCCGGCGCGGCGGACCGCTCCTACGGTGTGGAGGTGGCCAAACGCGCGGGGCTGCCCAAGGCTGCGGTGGCGCGCGCCAAAGCGGTGCTCGAGCGCTTGGAAAGCGAGGGCGATGCGGCGCCACAGCTCAATGAACTTCCCCTGTTTCAGACCCATTCGCATGTGATGTCGGAGGCCGCCGAGGCTCAAGCGCCATTTGCCCATGATGGTGTGCGCGAAAAGCTCTCAGACATTGATCCCGATGCGCTTAGCCCGCGCGAGGCGCTGGATTTGGTGTATGAGCTGATTGCGCTGGCCAATGGGGAAAAACCGTCATGAGTTTGTTGCGTTCCACTGCGGTGATCGGGTCGCTCACTCTTGTCAGCCGCATTGCGGGGTTTTTCCGCGAAGTCCTGACCGCCATCGTGCTGGGCGCGGGCCCGGTGACCGACGCGTTCTTCATTGCGTTTCGGTTTCCCAATTTGTTTCGACGCGTGTTTGCGGAAGGGGCGTTTAACGCCGCCTTTGTGCCGCTCTATTCGGGGAAGTTGGAGACTGACGGTGAATCCGACGCTGATCGCCTGGCTTCAGAGACGTTTGCGGTGTTGTTCGCCTCGCTGTTTACGCTGGTGATCATTGCTTGCGTGACCATGCCCTGGCTGATGTACGCATTGGCGCCGGGGTATTTCGATGACCCCGATTGGCGCGGTCAGGCCACGCTCCTGGCCATCATCATGATGCCCTACATTCTATTCATGTCGTTGACGGCGATGTTTGGAGGGGTACTGAACGCCCATGGCCGGTTCGTCGCCTTTGCCCTTGCTCCGGTCTTGCTGAACATTGTCATGATTATCGCGCTGTTCCAGGCGCCGGTGGCCTCTTGCGCGCCCGGTTTGGACGCTGGCGAGTGTGCGCGCCAAGTGGAGGAGACGCGGTGGCGCGCGGCGCTTTATCTCTCGATCAGCGTGTTTATCGGCGGGGTTTTGCAGCTGGCCTTCGTTTGGCTTGGATTGCTGCGCCAAGGCATCAAGATTCGCATTCAGCGCCCGCAGATGACACCGGGGGTCAAGCGCGTTTTGGCGCTGGGCATTCCCGGCGCTCTGGCGGCCGGCGTAACCCAGGTGAACATCATTGTTGGCCAGATGATCGCCAGTTTGCGCGAAGGTGCGGTGAGTTGGCTGTCCTATTCGGATCGCATTTATCAATTGCCATTGGGGATTATTGGCATCGC